>JBLNDH010000516.1:0-14224 GCA_050261455.1 Bacillota bacterium | reverse complement strand
GTGGCGTTGCCGGGGGACATGGAGGCGGGTTCCTCCGGAGAAGTTGCGGGGGCGGATTCGGTGGGAGTTGCGGGGGCGGGTTCGGAGGGAGTTGTAGGAGCGGATTCGGTGGGAGTGGCGGGGACTTCGGGGGAAGCGGGGGTGGAGGGGGCAGGGGTGGAACGGGGCGAGGGTTTGGGGGCGAGGGCGGCTTCTTCGGGTTTGGGGAGGTCCTTGAGGCTGTTGAGGCCGAAGAGTTCGAGGAAACGTTTGGTGGTGCCGTAGAGAATGGGGCGGCCGGGTTCTTCGGCGCGGCCGGCGATTTTGACAAGGTGTTTTTCCATCAGGGAGCGGATGGTTTCGCCGCAAGCGACGCCACGGATCGATTCGAGTTCGGCGCGGAGGATGGGCTGTTTGTAGGCGATGATGGCGAGGGTTTCGAGGGCGGCCTTGGTGAGTTTGGCGTCGGCTTCGCGTTGATTGAGCTTTTTGAGGTATTCGCCGTATTCGGGAAGGGTGAGGAGTTGGTAGCCGCCGGCGACCTGCTCGATGCGGAAGCAGCGGTGGGTTTCCTCGTATTGGGTGTTGAGGGCTTTGATGGCGTTGCGAAGGGGTTTGCTGCTGGAAAGCTCCATCAGTTCAGCGAGGCGAGGGGCTGTCAGGGGGTGATGGGTGGAGAAGAGGAGGGATTCCAGGATGCCGAGATCAACCTGGGGCTCGGCGGAAGAGGAGGCGTCTGCGGCAGCTTGGGCGTTGGCAGCGGCTTCCTCGGGGGTGTCGATGACGGGGCCATCCTGTTGCTCGGAGGGCTCGGGGGATTCGGGGGAAGGCTGGGCAGAATCTGCCGGGGCGGGCTCGTTCTGCTCGGGCTGATCAGGCGAAGGCTGGGCGGAGTCCACCGGGGTGGACTGATCGGCCTGTTCCGCGGGCTCAGGCTGCTCAGGGGAAGTGGGTTGCTCGGCTTCAGAGGCAGGCGACGAATTGGTTACTTCGTTTACTTCTTCAGGCATTTCATTTTCCGGAATATACCGCACCAGTCGCATGAAAGGCCTCCGATCTTGGGGATTTTATTGGCCTTTGCAAGCGGACCGGTACACAAAACAAGCAAGGAATAGCATCCAGGCCATCAACTCATGGGATTAGGATCCGACGAGGGGGTTGCCTTCTGCAGAGCCTGGTCCTCACTTTCGTTTCAGTACTCCAATTACGTTAATGGCGGCAGATCTTAGGGATCCGCTGCGGCGCGTCATCTGGGAGACATCATACCCGGAGACTGGGGGGTTTATCACGTGTCGCGTACGAATGGGCAAAGGGGCGGTTGGATGGGCGAGCGTGTCGGTCGGAGACAATGGATCAGCCAGTTCGGTGGGTTATCCAAATGCTTGTGTGAACGTTTCCTGGGATGGTGGCGGCGTACAGAGGGACTGCCGCGTGGGGTGGCCGCCGATTCCAGAGCACAGGGGCACAGCGATTGCGGCATGGGGGAGATGTGGCCGAGAGTCCATTAAGGCAGACGTCGGTCGATGTGCGGATATGGCGACTTGAGGGTGGAACGGCAGGCTTGCAGCGACGGCCTGCCAAGGAGGTTCTTATGACCCATGGAGCAATTGGCCCCTATGAGCAATGGTACGAAGGCGAGATACAGGAGTTGCATCAGCATTCGGGCTTCTATGTGGGCCTGGGCATTGCGTTGGTTGTGCTGGGGATCATCGGCATCGTCTGGTCGGTGACGGTAACCCTGGTGTCGGTCGTGTTCCTGGGGGTGCTGCTGATCGTGGGCGGGGTCGTGCAAGCGGGGCATGCGTTTGGATCGCGTACGTGGAGCGGGTTTATCACGCATCTTCTGGCAGCGATCCTGTATGTCGTCGTGGGGTGCTTGGCGGTGACCCGGCCGGCGATCGGCGCGATCTCGCTGACGTTGCTGCTAGCGGCGTTCTTCCTGGTGGGCGGGCTATACAAGTTCTTCGGGGCGATGTTCACGCGGTTTCCGAGTTGGGGCTGGGTGATGCTCAATGGGGTCATCGAGGTGATCCTGGGGATCCTGATCGCAGCCCAGTGGCCCGTTTCCGGCTTGTGGGTGATCGGTATGTTCATTGGCATCGACCTGCTGTTCTCCGGCTGGTCGTTCATCATGCTAGGGACGGCGGCACGGAGTCTGTTGTCGCAGCCGGCGACATAAGGGAAGGGGTGAGGGGTCGGGGGTCAGAAGGAGGAAGGGAGAATAGCGAGAGGTCCGGGGCGGAGCTGCGCTCCGACCCCGGCGTGGGAGTTGGAGAGACGAATCTGGACGGACTGGGACTGGGTGCGATCAACTCGGGCGGACGACGACATTTCCGAGCCATTGGGTGACGAATTTATGGACGACGGGGGCAACGAAATCGGGCTCGAGCATGTAGCGAATCAGGTCATAGGCGAAGCAGAAGGGGTCGTCGCCACGGCCTTGGAGTTTGAAGTGCCGGAAGCCTTGGTCGTAGATGGCTTTGACTTCGGGGCGGGTGAGATTGCAGTTGCGAGGCCAATTGGCCAGACGATCCTGGCGGCCGGGTGAGGGGCAGCGAGCGATGATCCGGTTGAGCTCCTGGCCAATGCGCTGTTGTTCCTGGGGCGAGGAAGCCCGCTGCATCTGCGCGTAGGTATCGTAGTGGTGAGCGCGGGTGGGACAATCGGCGACGCAGTTTTCGTTGACCAGGATCTCGGTCTTGTCACGATCGAGTTGATCAAGCAGTTTCGGATCGCGGTTGTCATCGGGGTGGATCACGTAGCGGTGAAACCGTTTGGCGAGCTCGCGGTAATAATCGGCGCGGCCCCTGCCATTCTCGAGGGTGACTTTGATGACCGAAGCAATCTGCCGAACGGCAGGATATTTCCGGGCAATGTAATCGGACAGCAGATCGCTGGTGACAATGACGCCATTGAGATCAGGGCGTTCACTGATGCACTGGAGGATGTAATTGCAGGTGGGGTCGGCCAAGTCGTTGTCGGTCACCAGGTGATTGGTGAAAGTGGGGAAGTATCCGACATTCCGAGATGAGAGGAAGCTAAGTATTTGCTTGAACTGAGCCTGGTTGAAGCTGGATCTGGACCAGCGACCGGCATTCCAAGAGACGGCCGGGGCGCCGTGTATGGCTTCGATGGGCAGTTGGCTATCGAAGCTGTCTTTTATCAGGTTGATGAGTCCGTTAACCAGTTGGTGATGGACGAACATGCCGGAGACGTTGAAACGAGCCTCGGGCCAATCTGGATGCAGGACGGCTGCGCCGACGGGGTATCTCTCAGTTGTCACAGCACTACTCCCTTTCTTCCGCGCGTTCGAAACGACGTCAAACGCAAGAAATGACAGCAAACGAACGGATACACTCGCGATATGGGGCTGAAGACGATCGGCTTAACGATGCCGACAGCTCAACAGCAGTATACCATAGGGAAGCCCGCGCTGCACGCGAGAAGGGAAGATTGCCACGGATTGATCTGGCAGCGGGAGGAGGCAGTGGGGTCGAGGAGCCAAAGGCCGATTAGAGCGGCTTGCCGGAGAGTATAGCAGGCTGGCGGGGTGATCCGGTGGAGCCCGGCCCTGCGGGCCGCCGCTAAACGCGGCTCGGCAGGAGCCTCGGCCTCCCGGCCGATTGCTACACGGGCGGGATATCTGCTGTAGGGTAATGGGGCAGGCATGGCAGGTTGGGGAGAACATCGGGAATCTGCTGGCCAGAGAGTGGTGACCCGGGTTACTCTACCGTTGAAAGGAACGCGAATATGGGAACCAGGAGCGTGGGTTGGTTGTGGGTGGTTGGATGGCTGATGTTTTCGACGTGGGGGATTGCGGAGGAGAACGGAGTGGCTATGCAGAGACAGACCGATCAGTGGCGAGGGGAACATCGATTGATTGATCTGCATGAGCACATCGACATGACGCCGGAGCACCTGGCCCGGGCGGTGAAGATCATGGACGCGGTGGGGATTGGGGTGGTGCTGAATCTGGGCACCGGGACGGTAACTCGGGGGCCCAATGGGGAGGCATCGGCGTTTGAGCAGGGCAAGCGATTGACCGATTCGCGCTATCCAGGGCGGTTTCTCCATTCGATGATGCTGGATTATCGGGGGTGGGACAGGCCGGGGTTTTCGCAAGAGGCGGTGAAGCAGATCGAGGAGGGACATCGGCTGGGGGCGGCGGGATTGAAGGAGTTTAAGCGGCTGGGGCTGTACCTGCGGGATGGGGCGGGGAAACTCATTCGGATTGACGATCCGAAGCTCGATCCGGTGTGGAAGCGATGCGGGGAGTTGAACATGCCGGTTTCGATTCACGTGGGGGATCCGAAGGCATTCTGGCTGCCTTTTGATGACAAGAACGAGCGATGGAAGGAGTTGAAAGACCATCGCGACTGGTGGTTTGGGGATGCGACGAAGTACCCGGCGTGGAAGGAACTGTTGGAGTCGCTGAATCGGGTGATGGCGCGGCATCCGGAGACGACGTTTATCTGCGTGCATTTTGGGAACAATGCAGAAGAGTTGGATTGGGTGGATGAGGCGTTGAGCCGGTATCCGAACATGATGGTGGACCTGGCGGCGCGGATTCCGGAACTGGGGAGGCATGATCCGGAGCAGGTGCGGAAGATCTTCCTGAAGCATCAGGATCGCATCCTGTTTGGGACGGACTTCCAGGTGTATGAGCGATTGATCCTGGGGTCGAGCGGGAACGAGCCGGCGCCCACGGATCGGGATGCGGAGGCTTTCTTCGCCAAGCATTGGCGATGGCTGGAGACACGTGATCGGGACTGGGAGCACATGACGCCGATTCAGGGGGATTGGACGATCAGTTCGATCGGGCTGCCGGAGTCGGTGTTGCGGAAGATCTATTTTGATAATGCGAGGAAACTGCTGGCGCGATCGCTGGCGGCACCGGTGATGAAGGCGACGCGGGTGGAGAGGGATTTCGAGTTAAATGGGGATTTGGGCAAGAGCGTGTGGCAGAAGGCGACGGCGGTGAGAGTGGAGTATACGTTGAAGGAGGCGTCGGCCCGGCCGGAGATCTCGACGAAGGTGCGTTGCCTGTGGTCGGCGGAGTATCTGTATTTCGGTTTTGAATGTCCGTATACGCAGCTCACTGTGTTTGAGCCGCCGGTGACACAAGGCAAGCGGTTGGGGTTGTGGGATCGGGATGTGGCGGAGGTGTTTGTGGGGACGGATGCCCAGAACATTGGGCATTATGCGGAGTTTGAGGTGGCACCGACCAATGAGCGATTGGATGTGCTGATCAAATTGCCGGGTAAGGATTTTGATTGGAACAGCGGGTTTGCGTCGGCAGTGAAGGTGGATGAGAAGAGGAAGGTGTGGACGGCGGAGGTACGGATACCGATGAGTGCGCTGGGGCAGGCGAGGCCGGGGGTGGGGACACGATGGCGGTTGAATCTGTTCCGGTCGGATCGGGCACACGATGCGTTTCTGGCGTGGAATCCGGCGCTGACCCCGTCGACGCATACGCCGGAGAGGTTTGGGGTGTTGGAGTTTGGGGCCGCAGATTAACGCGGATGAACGCAGATAGAGCGCACGGGTGAGATGAACATCATGCATCAGCGGTGTGGGTGCAGTCCTTTCGGCCCGTTGGGGCTGGGGGGCAGAGGCAGGAGCGCGGCCCGCAGGGCCGCCGTGAAACGGGATTGGGAGAAGCCTGTGGAGTGGCGGCCCGTTGGGGGTGAAGCAGGGAATCCAGGGGCATCATGTTCAGGATGGCCGGGCTACATTCTTTTGCCACAGATGGGGCACAGAGGACACAGATAGGTTGCAGTGATGGGGGAAGGCCTGACAAGGGGGAGAAGCACTGCTGGAGCTGCATGGGCGGGCCGCCCATGCCACGGTCTCGCACGGGCAAGATGCCCCGTGCTACGGTGTGGGCAGCGCCCGCTACACGGAATCGGAGATTGCTGTAGCCGGCGTTGAAATGAAAGGCACGAAGGGAAGGGGAAGGGAACGAGGGCTCAGGAGGATAGCTGCGTAAGAATTGAAAGGGAGTGGTGCAAGGGCACGGAGAGGGAGCAACTGACGCCCTCTCCGTGCCCTTGGCGTTGGGTGATTGATTTGTCAGGCCTGGCCGCGGAGTTTGTGGAGAAGGCGGAGGCCGTCGGTGCAGACTTCGTCGCGGGAGGGGAAGAAGTCGCGCCAGACACGGGTGGCGGCGGCGATTTCGGGCATGGCGCGGCCAAAGGCTTCGATGGTGAGCCAGCCCTGGTAGTTGATCTTGCGGAGGGTGGCGGCGTAGGCATCCCAGGGGAGGTGGCCCTTGCCGGGGGTGCCGCGGTCGTTTTCGCTGACGTGAAAGTGCACTACGTAGGGGCCGGCTTCTTCAAGGGCTTTGACGGGGTTCTTCTCCTCGATGTTGGCGTGGAAGGTGTCGAAAAGGATGTCGACGGAGGGGTGCTCGATGCGGCGGGCCAGGGCGACGGCGTCGCGGGTGGTGGTCAGGACGTACGATTCGAAGCGGCTGAGGAATTCGATGGCGAGGCGAAGCTTGGCGGCTTTGGCTTCGTCGGCGACGGCGTGGATGACGTCGGCGGCACGTTCGAGTTCATCTTCAGTGGGAGCGGCGCCGGTGAAAGCGCCCAGGGCGGAGTGAATGGGGCCACAGAGGACCTCGCTGCCGGCGGCGGCGCTGCAGCGGATGGCCCACTTGAGGCGTTCGACGGCGGCTTTGCGGATGGCGGGATCGGGGCTCACGGGATTGGCTTCGGGGGTCATAACGGTCACATTCGTGACACCCAGCTTCTGGCGGGCGAGTTCGCGGCCCATGGCGGCGAAATGCGATTCTTCGCCTTGAAAAACCGGTAATTCAACCCCGTCGTAGCCCAGGGTTTTGAGTTTTGCGAGAATGGGGAAGTGCTCTTCGGTCAGATAGGTGGTCCAGAGCAGAACATTCATGCCGGTTTTCATGTGCGCTCCCTTGTCGGCGATCGTTGACTGGTCAGATGCGGCGTCTGTGGCTGTAGGTTACCACAAATTAGCGATACCTGTACTACTGCGGGCGAGTGGACGTGTTTAGGGAGAATGGGAAGCAGTTTGCGGGAACCCAGGGATGAATCCCTGGGCTTGTAGACATGGGGGCTCGATCGGCGATTTTGGAAGGTCTGGGTCAACAGACGGGGCGGTCCGGATTAAGAAGTAGGAGAAGGAGTCAGGTCATGTCTTCGGAGAGCAAATCAGCGGGAAACGGGATTGGACGTCGAGCGTTTTTGGCACAGTCGGCTGCGGTTGCGGTGGCGTTGGGAGCGGAATCGAACATGCAAAGGGCATTGGGTGCGGAGAAGTCGTTGAAGAGGCCTGGGACAGCGGCGGAGTTAAAGGAGAAGTTGCTGGAGTGTCTGGGAGGAGCGTGGCCGGAGCCCTGCGATTTGAAGCCGGTGGTTCGGGAGACAGTGCAGAAGGAGGGATACCGGCTGGAATCGGTGACGTATGAGGTAGAGCCGGGGGATCGGGTGCCGGCGTATGTGCTCATTCCCGATGGAGTGGATGCGAATCATCCGGCGCCGGCGGTGGCGGTGTGGCATCAGCACAATGGAGCGTATCACTTTGGAAAGGTGGAGCCGGCGGGGTTGGCGGGGAGCAAGATGCATCATACGGGGGTGGCGCTGGCGAAGGAGGGGTATGTGGTGATCTGCCCGGATGCGCTGTGTTTTGGGGAGCGGCAGAATAAGCAGTTGAAAGGTGGGGATTACGAGCGGTTTGAGTTTTTGCGGTATGTGGTGGCGGGGAAGTGCATGGCGTGGAAGAACATTCTGGATATGCGGCGAGCGATTGACTACCTGTGCACCAGGCCGGAGGTGAAGGGGGAGCGGATTGGGTGCTATGGGCATTCGATGGGTTCGACGGATACGTGGTTGGTGGGGCCTTGGGAGCCAAGGTTGAAGTGTCTGGTGGGCAACTGCTGTTTGCCGACGTATGCGGCGATTCATCGGACCCATATCCTGCATTGTTTTCCGAATTTCATTCCGGGGTGGTTCCAGTATGGGGACACGCCGAACATTGCGGGGTTGATCGCGCCGCGGCGGTTGCATTTGAACTTTGGAGAGACGGATTCGGGGAGCCCGATTGAGGAAGTGCGCGAGGGGGTTCAAACGATTGCTAAGGCGTATGAGGCGGCGGGGGCAAAAGAGCAGTTTACGTATTTCATTGAGAAGGATACGGGGCATGTGTTGACGGCGGAGATGTGGAAACGGGCGAGTGAGTGTTTCCGGAAGGTGTTGGGGGCGTGAAGTTGCTTTGGCCGCGGATGAACGCGGATGATTACTCGTGGTGGCAGGATAGTTTGGCAGAGGTGAGGGTACACAAATGGGAATGCATGGGCGGGCCGCCCATGCCACGGTGAACGCGCACGGGCAAGATGCCCGTGCTACGTTGGCGTAGGCGATCGGTGTGGCGGATTGAAGATTCTTGTAGCAGGAATAGGGATGCATTTGAAAGCAGGGTGAACTTATGGCGAAGATTACTCGGCGGGAGTTTACGAGGCAGGCGGCGCTGGTGGGGTTGGCGACGGCGGTGAGTAGCGGGCGGGTGTTGGGGGCGAATGAGCGGATCCGGCTGGGATTCATTGGATTGGGGAATCGGGGGGATCAGGTGTTGGATGCATTTTTGGCGCACGGGGATGCACAGGTGGTGGCGATTTGCGATTTGTACCAGCCGTATTTGGATTTCGCAGTGAAGAAGATCGGGACGGGGCCGGAGCAGTATAAGGATTATCGAAGGCTATTGGATCGGAAGGATCTGGATGCGGTGGTGATCAGCACGCCGGACCATTGGCATGCATTGCAGATGGTGCAGGCGTGTCAGGCAGGGAAAGACGTGTATGTGGAGAAGCCGCTGTCGCTGTGCGTGGCGGAGGGGCGGGCGATGGTGGAGGCGGCCCGCAAATACGGGCGGGTAACGCAGGTGGGGATTCACCGACGGTCGTCGGAGGTCTGTCGCGAGGCGGCGGAGTTCATCCGCTCTGGCGGGATCGGGAAGGTCACGGTGGCCAGGGCGTTTCATATTCAGAACGAATGGCCGAAGGGGATTGGCAGGCCGGGCGATGAGGAGCCGCCGAAGGGATTGGATTGGGATGCCTGGCTGGGGCCGGCGCCGGCGAAGGCGTACAACAAGAACCGGAGCTTCTATCGGTTCCGGTGGTTCTATGACTATTCGGGGGGGCAGTTGAGCAACTTCGGCGTGCATTACCTGGACATGATCCAGTGGGCGCTGGGGCAGGAGGCGCCGTTGTCGGTGGCGGCGATGGGCGGGAAGTTTGCGGACTATGACAATCGCGAAGTGCCAGACACGATGGAGGTCATGTGGACGTATCCGGGGAATACGCTGGTGACGTTCTCGCAGTTCAATGCCAATGGGGCGGGGGCGGCGGAGAAGCCTTGCGAGATGGAGTTCCGCGGCACAAAGGGGACGTTGTATCTGGGATACCAGGGGTATGATGTGGTGCCGGAGAGCATCACGCCGAATGAGTTTGCGGCACGGTCGCCGGTGGATCGGAATTTGGAGCGCGGGTGGCGGACGGGAAGCAAGGCGATGATCGCGGCGAAGCAGGGACGGGGTTCGCAAGAGACGACGGCCCATGCGAGGAACTTTCTGGATTGCATCCGCAGCCGGAAGGCGTGCAATTGCGATATTGAGACTGGGCATCGAAGCACGACGGCGCCGCTGATTGGGAATATCGCCCATAGGACGCGATGCTGCTTGGATTGGGATGCGAAGAATGAGCGGTTTACGAACAACGAAGCGGCGAACAAGATGTTGAGTTATGAGTATCGCAGGCCATATAAGTTGACGGTTTGAGAGTGGAGGTGGGACCCACGGCAACGCCGTGGGCGTTAGCAGAATACATGGGTGGGTGAGCCCATGCCACGGTCGCGCATGGGCAAGAGGCCCAGGGTACGTTAGCTGGGGGAAGATCGGGGGGGGCATCGTCATCTGCGGCGATTGGTGATATTCTTCTGGGCATGTCTCTTGAAACACGCAATGGCGTCGCGGTTTGGCGGGGAATCCTCGTACGCGCGGGCGGCTGCATGCTTGCCTTGCTGATGGCGGCGGGCTGGGTGACGGGAGCCGAGGCGGGGGCCAAGGCGAAAGGGGATCGGATTCGGCTGGTGCCGACGAAGCAGGTGAAGATTAATGATGCGTTTTGGGGGCCGAAGCTGCGGGTTTACAAGGAGAGGACGATTCGGCATTCGTGGCAGTACATGGGTGGGGAGATCCGGGCGTTGCAGCGGGCGGGAGGGGTGGCGGTGCAGGGGGATTTGAATGGGACTTGGGGAGAGGCGAATCTGTACAAGTTCATGGAGACGATCGCGCATTCGCTGGGGATGCATCCGGATGCGGAATTGGAGAAACGGGCCGATGAGGTCGTTGCGCTGGTGGCGAGGGCGCAGCGGCCGGATGGGTATGCGCATGCGTATGTGATCAACTCGGGGAAGAGGCCATGGGATCCTGGGTTTTTGGATGGATCGCACGACGGGTATGTGCTGGGGCACATGATCGAAGCGGCGCTGGAGTATTACGCGAATACGGGGAAGCGGGCGTTTCTCGACGTGGCGTGCAAAGCGGCGGATCAGGCGTATGAGCATTTTCTGGGACCCAAGGGGGAGCCGGGATTTTGCGGGCATGCCGAGTTGGAGATGGCGCTGGTGGAGTTGTATCGAATAGTGCCGGAGCAGCGATACCTGGAACTGGCGAAGGCATTCATTGAATGGAGAGGGCATCAGAAGGTGAAGCCGTTCAGCGAGACGCCGCGGGCGTATTTCCAGGACGGGGCGCCGCTGCGGGAGCAGCGGACGCTGGAGGGACATGCGGTGCGGGCGGTGTTCTTTGCCACGGGCGTTGCGGACGTGGCGATCGAAACGGGGGATTGGGATTACCGGCTGGCGGCCAATCGTTTCTGGGACAGCACGACGCTGCGGCGGATGGCGATCACGGGGAGCGTGGGGCCGAGGAAGGAGCATGAGGCGTTTGGGGAGGATTACGAGTTGCCGAACAATGGGTATTACGAGTCGTGCGCGGCGTGCGGGCTGGCGGACTTGGCGCAGCGGATGTTTTTGCTCGAAGAGCGAGCGGAATGCGCGGATGTGCTGGAACGCGTGCTGTACAACGCGATCCTTCATGGGATTTCGCTGGATGGCACGACGACGTATTACATGAACCCGCTGAGCGATCGGGACAATCTGCGGTACAACTCGTGGGTGTGCTGCCCGCCGAACCTGTCGCGGACGCTTTTGCAGGTCGGGCGGTATGCGTATGGGTATGCGGATCGGGAGGTTTACGTGAACCTATATGTGGGCGGGAACTGCACGGTGCCGCTCAAATCGGGGGCGGTGGCGCTCAATGTCGAGACGAATTATCCGTGGAGTGGGGACGTCAAGATTCGGATTGAAACTACGACGACAGAGCCGGTGGCGATGAATCTGCGGATGCCGGGGTGGTGTGAGAAGGCGAGGCTGCTGGTGAACGGGCAGGGTGTGCCCCCCCTACCGCGGAATGAGCGAGGATATCTTCGAGTGGAGCGAGCGTGGAACGCGGGGGATGTGATTGAGCTGGCGATGGAGATGCCGGTGCAGCGGATGGAGGCCCATCCGAACATCAAGGATTGCGTGGGCAAGGTGGCGTTGCAGCGGGGGCCGATCATTTACGGGTTGGAGGGGGTGGACAATGGGGGAGCGGTGAATGTGGAGCTAGGGGCCGATCCGGGGTTTCAGGTGGAACACCGGGCGGAGCTGTTGGGCGGGGTGGATGTGATCAAGGGGACAGCGGCCGATGGCAAGGCATTCGTGGCGATCCCGTTCTATGCGATGGCGAATCGAGGCAAGTCATCGCAGGAGGTGTGGATTGGGCAACGGGGGATGAAGGCGAAGGGGGATTGGTGGCTGGGGCAGTTGTATCGGCCGTGGCGTTCTGCGGAGAAATAGAAAGGCCAGTCCACAAATCTCCACAAATCTCCACGAATCTCCTTTGCTCAAAAGATACTCTCCTGCGCAACTAAAGATTTGTGCTGATTTGTGGAGATTTGTGGATCATCATTATCCCCCTAGGGGTTGGTTAGCCTGCTGAGTTTCACGAAGCAGAGCGAGGGGGCTTTCAGGTCCAGGGGTAGCGTTTGCTCGCTGGGGGGAAGCTGGTTTTGTTGGGTTTTCACGAGTTCGTGAGTTGCATCGACGACGTAGACTTCGCAGCGGGTTGGGCCAGTCCAGGGGAAGTTGTGGAGGGTGAGGCGGAACTGGTCTTGGGAGGATTTGAAGTTGCTGACGAGGATGCCTACTTCGGATTTGGCGGGGTTGGTGCCGGCACAGAGGGCTAGGTCAGCGGGTTGAGTGCCGCGGGTTTCCAGGCGAAGGGGAGTGTTCAGCAACATGCGGAAGGCTTTGAGGGCATAGAAACTTTTTTGGGGCACGCCATTGGCGCTGAACATTCCGAAGCCTTGGTTGTCGGCCATGTAGTAGTTGGCAACATCGACGGGGGTATCCTGGAGATTCATCAGGACACAGGCGGAGAAGGCGGCGCCGGGGGCGCCGCCGATCTGATCGTAGAAGCGTTCGCGGGGGAGGCCTTGGCCTTCAGACCCCATCGGGGTCCAATCGTTGCCGGGGAGGTAGTTCCATTCGTTGAAATGCAGTTCGGTTTTGGCGAAGCCATGACGATCCAAGACATGGCGGATGCCCCGGGCGCGGATCATGCATTCGCTGGGGTCGGCGGTGTAGAGGTGCCAGGAGAAGAAATCGAGGGGGAGGGATTTCTGTTTGCAGTAGTTCAGGAAGGCCAGGAAGAACGGAGAGGGCTCGAATTGGCCGGCGGTGATTCTACCGGTGTAGCCCAGGGAAGGGCCGCCGACTTTCAGGGTTGGATCGTGAGCTTTGATGGCTTTGGCGGTCACTTCGTAGAGGCGGAAGTAGTCTTCGTCGGAGCCGGTCCACATGTTTGGGCGGTTCTCAGGCTCATTCCAGATTTCCCAGTGGCGGATGTTGAGGTGGAAGCCGTTGGCGAAGCCTTCGTTGTAATGGCGGATGATGCCCAGGCAGGCGGCGGCCCAGCGATCGTAATCGGCTGGGGGATGGACGTGGTACTTCTTTTTGGTGTGCTCGATGCTCTCGCCGAGGCGGTAGACGATTTTGGTGCCGACGGCGTCGATGGCCTGGAGGTATTCGTCGGTTCGGGAGAAGTCGTAGCTGCCGGGGAGAGCGGGGTCAGCGCTGGGGTTGGGGAAGACGACGTGCAGATCCACCACATCGGGGTTGGGCCAGTGGCAATCATGGAGGCGGCTGTAGGGGAGAGCGAGTTCGCGGTGATAGGAGGAGAGGTCGAGGAGGCCGCCACACTGGAGGGGACCACAGTTGCTGCCGTGCAGGGGGCGAATGGTGCCGATGACCTTTGAGCAATCGACGTGCAGATCGGCAGCGGTTGCATGAGAGGATGCCATGGCTGAGAGAAAGAGCAAGCCTGTCAGAATCCAACGGCTGGATCGGAATGGGATGACGTGGCGCATGCTGTTCGATAACCGAAGCGGGGTGGTTTTCCAAGCGTTTTTGTCACGGATTTGGCGGAACCTGGGCACGAAGTAGGTCAGTCAATAGGCAACACATGATGGGAGGGGATGGGACTGGGAGAAACCCAGGGATAAATCCCTGGGCTTGTATGTAACCTGGGGAGTTGGAAGAGAGAAGAGACGCAGCGCAGGCGGTCGTCGCGTGGCGCCGAACCTGGCGTGGGGCTGGTGAAACCGCAGGTTGCGAGGGAAGGCATGATCGACAAGGCCTCGCTGCAACAGTACAACAGATGCGGGTTGGTTTCGGTGCACTCATCGTTGCTGGAAACATGTGAGGTCTGCAAGAACCCGAATCTCGAGGATTGCCCCATGAACACTCGTCTTCAGGCGTTTCTGGTCATGTTTCTGATGGCCCTGATTCCAGGCTGGATCATGGCGCAGGAGGCGCCTTCGTTGCGTGCACCGGCGGTGCCACTGGTCCCGGTGGATCCGTACTTCAGCATCTGGTCGCCGGCGGACAAATTGACCGACGCCGGCACGATGCACTGGACCGGAGCGCCGAACCGGCTGACGAGTCTGGTCCGGATTGACGGCAAGACGTTCCGGGTCATGGGCAACGAGCCGGAGGATGTACCGGCGCTGGAGCAGAAGGGGTTGCGGATCTTGCCCACGACGGTGACCTATACGTTTGAAGGGGCCGGGGTGCATCTGGAGTTGTCGTTCATGACGCCGCTGCTTCCGGAGGAC
>JBLNDH010000515.1:0-4683 GCA_050261455.1 Bacillota bacterium | reverse complement strand
GGGATTCATCCCTGGGCCCCCTCCCTGTGACCACTTTCGCTTTGGGTTGGACTCATTTAGACCTGATCATCGATGATTGCCGATGTCGCTTGTGTGGGGCTGAAGCAAAGCAACTCGTGGTGAGGAACATGGCCGGCAAAACCAAAGGTTTACTGCTGGCCAGTGGCATTGAACTGCAAGATCCGCACCAATAGCTCGTGTGCCGGAGTTCTGAAGGTGAATCGCTGGTCGCCACTCAATCGCCGCAGGGATCACGCTTCATGGCATTGCGCCAACCGCCGTATCCGCCTTCGCCCAGAACGCCCGGCCCGTCTCGGTTTCCTGGTCCGCCAACAGCCAGAGTATCCGTGCGATCGCGGCCTGCTCGATCAGTTCCTTGGGCGGTGACTCCTGCCACCGCGACCACGCCACCTCACCGTTGCGCCGGGCTCGCGCCAGAATGCTTGCATCACCTGTAGCGCGGTACAGTTCCAAGTCCGCTTCCACCAATAGATGGGAATACCTCGTCGCATCGCGATATGCGCCAGTTCTCTGGTTGGTGAAAAAGCCGCAGGCCGCCCCTATCCGCTTGGCCTTGTCCAGGAACCCCGCCTCGCCAGTTGCCCGGTACAGCCCAAGGTTCGCCCGCAGCATGAGCGCCGTGTTGTAGGTGAGCTTCCCTCGATTCACTCGACCATCGGCCACACGCTGATTGTCAAAGAACAGCCCGTCCCGGTCCTGAAGATGCTCGTTGGTCCACTTGACCAGCTTCCGAGCCCAATCCACGTTCTCCGGCCGCTCCCTATACCGCGCCATCCGCAGGCATGCTACCGCTGCCGGCCCATTGGCGCAGGTATTCTTGCTCCCCGCCTTGTGCAGCTCATGCCACCAGATGCCCCCGCCCAGCTGGTCGTCCCAGCCGCTCAAGGAGAACGTCAAGGCCTGCTGGGCACGGTTGAGGTACTTGGCCTCCTGCGTCAGGTCATAGGCCTCCAGGAAGGTGATGACCATCCATTGGTTGTCGTCGTAATACTTGTCATGACCGTTGCCCGTCGTCGGGGCTGGCTCATAGCCGGGTATTCTGGCCTTCGTGTCCCAGTATCGATCCATAGCCGCAAAGAACCGGTCCAGCATCGGCCGATAGGTGGCCGGTTCATGTCGCGCGGCCGCTACCAAGGCGGAAAACATGACGCCGTTGCCCCACATGAACTCCGGATCGCGTTTGGTGAGACTCTGGGCATACAGGCCGGTCTTCTCGTTGTAGTAGACCTTCTGGATCGAGGCCGTCACCGTCCGCGCCGCCTCCGGAAACGATATCACCGGCCCCGTCACCGGACGCGTCTGCGCCATGGCCGGCAGGGCGATCAGCATCGACACAATTGTGGCAAGCAGGAGTTTTTGCGTAGGCATCGGGGGGGATCATAGTTCAACCCAACGTTTGTTCAAGACGGCTGGAGTTGGTGTGGCCCATGATGCCATTGAGCCCTCCCATTCCGTGTTCAACACGAGCCTTGCGGCATTCTCTCCCCTTCTCGATCGGCATTGATCATGCAGGAATTGCCACGTGCAGGATTCCCGCACGTGAAGCGCATTGCTGATATGTTATTCAAGTGTTGCGCATGGGGTCGCGATGTTTGCCAATTGCCAAATCGGGTAACATTCCTGCGTTTTGCATTACTGAGGAGGCCCGTTTAACCAGGAATTGACCTTGGCTCACAGCATGGCCTTGGATCTGCCCTTTTTTAGAGAACGTGTGCCCGCATGGAAAGACTCCTCTTCGTGTTCGCTATATTGACCGCTTGTGCAGCCACTGCGAATGCTGAGGGCGTGCCGCCAGCCGACACGGCCAAGATCCTCGAAGGCATTCGCCAAGAGTACAAGCTTCCATCGCTTGCGGTGGTCGTCGTGAAGGATGGCGAGGTGTGCGATCGTGCCGCTGTTGGCCTGCGTAAACTGGGTGACCCCGCGCCGATAACGATCAATGATCAGTACCACATAGGCTCTTGTGCAAAATCCATGACGGCCACGTTGGCCGCGGTCTTGATTGAGGAAGGCAAACTTCGATGGAACACGACCATCGGCGAGGTCTTCCCGGATCTGGTCGGCAAGATGGATAAGCAATACGAAAGCGTCACGGTGGAACAATTGCTCATGCATCGCGGTGGAGTTCCCCAGCAAGCGCCGATCGCCGCCTGGATCAAGGCATGTGCCGAAGAAGGTACGCCTACCCAACAGCGCTACGAGTTCATTCAGGCCGTTCTCCGCAATCCCCCGCAGGCGGTGCCTGGCAGCAAATGGATCTACTCAAACCAGGGCTATGCCATCGTCGGCGCCATGTTGGAGAGACTTACGGGCATTTCCTGGGAAACGCTCATGTCCGAACGGCTATTCAAACCCTTGCACATGGACTCCGCCGGCTTCGGGCTGCCGGCTACGTCTGGCCAGCCTTGGGGCCATACTCGGCTGCTTGGCGTGACCATGCCCACTGACACCGACAACCTGGCACCGGCTCTTAGCCCGGCGGGTGGGGTCCATTGCTCCCTGGGCGACCTCGCTCGCTATGCACTCGCCCACCTGCAAGGTGAGCGGAACGGTGGCCTGCTGCAAGCTGGAACATTCCGCAAGCTGCATATCGCCCCCGAGGGCGGGGATTATGCCTGCGGTTGGGGGTGCGTGCAAAACCCCTCGGCCGGGAGGGTACTTTGCCACGCTGGTTCAAACGGCGACTGGTATGTCTTCATGTGTCTCGCCCCGGAGAAGAACCTTTTGCTGATCGTCGGCACGAACATCGGCGGCGATCGCGCGGAGAACGGCTGCACTGCCGTTTCCCGCGAGATGATCAAGAAATGGCTGCCCAATTAGCAAACCCCGAGATCCCGGATCCGCAGGTCACGGCTTCGAATCCTTGTGGGCTTCGTCCCGCCCATGTACTTCCGCCGGCGGCGTTGTGGCTTCAACGGCAGTGAATGGCTCGAGGATCTTGTACGTGTGCTCCGCGCCCTTGGGGACAACCCAGGAGTCCCCCTCGTTCAGCAGCACCTTCTGACCTTCCATGTGCAACTCGGCCCGGCCCCGGATCACATATCCCACCGTCTCGTAATCGCGCCGTGAGGCTGGTTTGGGCTCGCCTGGCTGCTCCTCTTTCCACATCCGCATGGATAGGCTCTTCCCGTTCGCCAAGTAGACTTGGCCCATCTGACCCTTCGGTGAGTGTCTGGAATCAACCTTCAGAACGCTGGTATCACTCATGGTCATCCCAACTCCCCCAACGGGCACGTAACAACCCGACGAGGATCGTGAGATCTGCCCCGCTCTGGCTGAGCATCCCCGTTGGTCAACAAAAGAGCATCGTCGGCAATCCGTCTGTTCTTGCCCTTTAACCCCTGCAATTGCGATACCGCCTCGCCAAATTGCTCCTTTGATCGTTTCGCGGTACCCCGAAGAGCCCAGTTGTGATCGCCTCTCCTCACCCGCCCAAATACGCCTTCTTGACGTCCGGCTGTGCCAGCAGGCTGGCCGTCGTATCCGCCATCGTGATCTGCCCTGTCTCCAAGACATACCCTCGATGGGCAATCGTCAGCGCCATGTGGGCGTTCTGCTCAACCAAGAAGACCGTGGTCCCTTCGCTGTTGATGTCGCGGATGATCTGGAAGATCCGCCGGACGATTAAGGGAGCCAGCCCAAGCGATGGCTCGTCCAGCAACAGCAGTTGTGGCCTCGCCATCATCGCCCGCCCGATTGCCAGCATCTGCTGCTCTCCGCCGCTGAGTGTCCCCGATCGTTGATTCTGCCGTTCTTGCAGCACCGGGAAATGGCCAAAGCATCGCTCCAGCATCTCCGCGGTTTGCCGGTGCGATCGCCCGGCATAAGCCCCCAGAAGCAGATTCTCTCGTACCGTCAGGTTGGCGAAGACCTGCCGACCTTCGGGCACGTGGCTAATTCCCAATCGCACCACCGCATGTGGCGGCAGACCCAGCAATTCCGTCGAACCATTCCAGCAAATGGACCCCGCCCTGGCTGGAATCAAGCCGCTGATGGTGCGCAGCAGCGTCGTCTTCCCCGCCCCGTTTGCCCCGATCAACGTGACGATCTCCCCTTGCTCAATCGTCAAGCTCACCCCCTGCAACGCCTGGATCGCGCCATAGTTGACCACGAGGTTGTTAACTGACAGCAGCATTTCGATCCATCGTCTCCTTCGTCCTCTTCCCCCTCGCCCGGTACTCCGGGAGAGGGTTGGGGTGAGGGTTCTTTGCCAATCCCGCCTCCCGTAGGGCACGCTATTGCGTGCCGATCCTGACTACGCCACCTCCCCCAGATATGCCTCAATCACCCGCGGATCCGTCTGGACCTCCGCCGGCGTCCCGACGGTAATGGTTTCGCCATGATCGAGAACCGTAATCCGCTGGCAGATCGACATCACCAGCCGCATGTCATGCTCGATCAACCAGATCCCGATGCTGAAATGGTCGCGAACGAATCGGATTAGCTCCATCAGCTCCATCTTCTCCTGCGGATTCATCCCCGCAGCCGGCTCATCCAGCAGAAGGATCTTCGGCTTGGTCGCCAAAGCCCGGGCTATCTCCAGGCGACGCTGCTGCCCATAGGGCAGGTTACTTGCCAGATCCTCCGCTCGTCTGGCCAACCCCAAGGTCCGCAGCAGCCGCAGCGCATCCGCCTCATGCTGCCGATCCTCCCGCTGATGGC
>JBLNDH010000514.1:0-12445 GCA_050261455.1 Bacillota bacterium | reverse complement strand
CGGACAATAATGCCTTGCTTTTGAAGCAGTTGGCCAGCATTCCGGACGAGCAGCGAACGGCGCGGTTCGTGTGTGTGCTGGCCTTGGCGAACCCGGAAGGACAGATCCTGCTAACCGCTCGTGACACTGTGGAGGGGCGGATTATCCATCAGCCGCGGGGGGCGAACGGTTTTGGATACGATCCGCTGTTCTGGATCGATGAGCTGGGCAAAACAACGGCCGAGCTGCCGTCCGAAGAGAAACACCGCATCAGCCATCGCGGCAAAGCCCTGCGGCGATTGAGGAGATTGATGCAGGACTTCGGGGCAATTGGCCGAATAACAGGGTGATCGGACAATGGCGCGGGGCGATGCGGATTCGCTCCCCAAAACGTTGACAGCAGAAGCCAAATGCCTTTTAAGAGTGGGTATGAGTCGGATTCTGATCGCTGTTAGCAGTCCTTGGGCCGCTCAGAAGGCGGTGGATCCGGTCGGTGATCTGGCCAAGCGGCTGGGCGTCGAGGTCCTGGTGGTGCACGTCTCCCGGCCCAGCGCGGGGCAGATGCGCGAGCAGGAACAGGCGGATGGCGAAGCCTCGATCAATCTGTTGCGCGACAAACTGCAGGAGCGGGGGGTAGTCGTTCAGACGTTATTGCTGTTCAGCGATGATATTGCCCGTGCAATTTTGAACACGGCCAGCGAACGAGAAGTCTCTTTGATCGTATTGGGTTTAACCGGGAAAAATGTTTTTGCGCGCCTGCTCGCGGGGAATGTGCCGGTGGAACTGATCAGGAACACGCGGATCCCGGTTCTGCTCCTGCCGCCGGATTGGTCCAAAACCCTGCAAGGATGAGTGGCAATGCCGAGGGGCAACTCCTCCGCAAACTCGAGGCTTGAACCGAGTCCCAGGGAACCTCGCGATCTCGATATGGAAAAGGGGCGCAAATGTCGAATGGTTTTCTATCTTTCGAGCCGGTTCGATCACGCTATAATTCGTCCTCCCCGATGAGGTACGCGCAGTGCAAGATCGTGCGCAAAGGAGAGTGTATTGATGTTCAATGGTGATGACTTCGTCCCAAAGGAATGCTTCTTCACCAAGGGCGTGGGGAGGCATTCCCAGAAGCTGATGAGCTTCGAGTTGGCGCTGCGCGACGCCGGGATCGAAACGCTGAACCTGGTACGGGTCTCCTCCATTTACCCGACAACCTGCAAGATTGTCCCCGCCAAGGAAGGGTTCCAGAGAATCAAGCCCGGCCAGATTACCTTCGTGGTGCTGGCCGAAGCCGCTACCGATGAACCCAACCGCCTGATCTGTGCGGGCGTGGGCCTGGCGATTCCCCGAAATCATGCCCATGGGTACATCGCCGAGCACCATGGCTTTGGGATGACCGAAAAGAGGACCGAGGATCTCGTGGAAGATCTGGCGGCCACGATGTTGGCCACCACCTTGGGAATCAATTTCGATGCTGACAAGGCTTGGAGCGAACGCGAGCAGCAGTACCAGATGAGCGGCGAAATCGTGAAAACCCGCTCGGTCGTCCAAACGGCCGAAGGCGACAAGTGCGGCCTGTGGACCAGCGTCGTGTCGGCAGTGGTGTTCATCCTGTCAACGCCGGAAGATGAGCAGAAAGTTGACAGTCCCAAGTAGCAGATCGAAAAAGGATGTTGGCTCAAGGGGCACGCGCTGACGTGCCCCTTTTCGTGCGAGGTCAAGGATGGCAAAGTGGGCGATTGTGCGGCTGCTGGCGGTGGGGATGGTGTGCCTGATGGGTGGACGGGCCTGGGCGGATCTGGAAGGCTCGATCCAGAAGGTGCTGGCGGACAAGCTGTTGGCCAAAGCGACTGTCGGCATTCAGATCGTGGCCTTGGGAGAAGACCCGGGGCAGGATCGCCTGCTCTATGAGCATAACATCGCTACGCCGCTGATCCCCGCCAGCAACATGAAGGTGGTGACGACCTCGGCGGCCATGGAACTGCTCGGGGCCGATTTCCGTTTCCGAACGCTCCTGGTTAAACGAGGGGAGGACCTGATCCTTGTGGGGGATGGCGATCCGAGCTTCGGTGATGCTGAACTGCTCAAGAAGGTCCATTGGGAAAGCACCACCGTCTTCAAGAACTGGGCCCAGGAACTGAAGAAAGTGGGGATTACCCGCTTCCGCAATCTGCTGGTGGACGACAGCGTCTTTGACGAGACCTTCCTTCACCCAAGCTGGCCGGCCGGCCAGCAGCAAACCCACTACATGGCCCAAGTGTGTGGGATGGCGTTCAATGCCAACTGCATCGACTTCTATGTTCGATCGAATGGGGCGGGCAAAGCAGTAAGCTATCGAACCGATCCCTCGACCAAGTACATCGCCGTCAGTAACAGCTGCATGGGCGGCGGCCAGAATGCCGTCTGGCTGTCCCGGCTGCCGGGTGGGAATCAGATCACCCTCCGCGGCACCTGTTCCGCCCGCGGGGAAGCGGCGTTTCGTGTGACGGTTCACGACTCCGCACTCTGTGCCGCGACCGTGCTATCGGAAACCCTGACGGCGGCGGGCATCACCATGGAAGGGAAAGTCGGGCGGGATCGAACCGTCCGCGCCCAGCTGATGCAGGACAAGACCGGCGCAACCTGTACCCTGCTGGCCATGCACGAGACACCCCTTACGCTGGTGCTGGCACGGGCCAACAAGGACAGCATGAACATGTATGCCGAGAGCCTGTGCAAACGCATGGGATATGCTGTCAGTGGGAAGAGCGGATCCTGGGAGAATGGCACGGCAGCGGTAGGGGGGTTCCTCAAGAAGATCGGCATCGATGAAAAGGATTTCCACCTTGACGACGGCTGTGGCCTGTCCCGGAAAGACTCGGTTAGCGCGCAGGCCATGGCTCGCGTGCTAGCGCACAACTTCCATAGCCCGCATCGCATGGACTTCATAAACAGCCTCGCCGTGGGCGGGGAAGACGGCACACTGGACAACCGCTTCAAGCAGGATCTGCGCGGACGTGTCATGGCGAAGACCGGTTACATCGCCGGTGTCAGTGCCCTCAGCGGCTACGTGAAAGGTCGCGACAACCGCTGGTATGCCTTCTCCATTCTCATGAATGGTCTGCCCGGCGGTACGAACTCCCGGGCCAAGCTCCTGCAGGAGTCGATCGTCAAGGCCATCGACACCCAGACCAAATCGCAGAAATGAGCGGGCTAATGGGAGGGCGGCGTTTCAGAAGGCTTCCCGACGCCTATTATCCCCCTCGAACATAATGCCCACGGACCAGCGTCCGTGGGCTTTCTTATTGTTTGTTAGTAAGCGGCCTTACGCAAATGGGCTTGGCGAGACCCGCCATTTGCAGAATGCAGAGGTTCTCCGGTCCTGTTTCGTTTTCGCTTGACTGGTGACCCGGATTTCCGAATACTCAACGCTCGGCATGCGTCGGCGGGCTGTTGGTGTAGCCGATGCAAACCGGTATTGGGCTCGATTGGGCTGAGTGTTCCGCCTAGATCCCGTACGTGCGGGGATTGAGAAACAGGTTGTCGTGTCCCGGCACGATGAGATCCGCGATCTCGTAAATCTCCTGCAGGGATTCCTGGGCGGTGTGTATGTCCTGGGCATCCGGCAGGACCTGACCGGCCAGAAAATGATCCTGGGTGGCCGCGGCGTCCCCGGCAATCAGGGCGGTGATTGTCGGCAGAGATAGCAGCAGCCCGCAGTTCCCAGGGGTGTAGCCGTACAAGGGAAACAGATCGACGTTTTCGTCGAGCTGGTCCGGGGCCGGGTGAAGTTTATCGAGCAGGCGTCGTTCTCGCTCGATGATCTTGCGGTCGAGGTCCTCCGTGGGAGCCTCCGCCAGAAGTGATTCCAGGTACTGCGCCGTTGCCTGTTGCTCGACCTCACTGATGAGCAGACGCGATCGGTCAAACAGTTCCAGGCCGGCCCGATGTGCCGGACGGAAGTTGGTCAGAAAAACAGTGTCGATCTTCTCCGGCCCCAGTCCGGTGCGTTCGAACAGATGTGCCGCCAGCGCCGGGGCCGGCAGGCCCGGATCGACCAGGATGTTGTGCTGTGGTGTGCGGATCAGTGTTGTGGTGGCATGAGCCGTCCGAACGGCCTGCTGTTCATTCCACAAGCGATTCCGGCTGAGTGTGCCGATAGAAATTACGTCGAAACGAATGGAGGCCATACGGCGGTCCTTTAACTTTGAAACGCGTGCATGGGGCATTCTTGAGATTGAGACCGTCCTCGTCAAATGGTGAGCCGCTTACGGGCAATGAATGAAGCGGATTACTCAACGAGGCCGTGGGGTCGATGAGTCGGGCGGGAAAGGTGGTCGAAGGTGCAGATCGGACGCTTTTTGGTGCGCCTGGGGTTGTGTGTCGGGCTGCTGGTGGCCGGCTGCTCGTCTGTGCCCTCGTTGGGTCGTTGGGAAGGTCCTACGACCCTCGCCGGGGCGACGGCCCAGCCCTGGAACTTCGGCGACGAGAAGGGCACCGTCCTGGAATCCAAGAACTATCGCATCTACACCACCATTCAGGATGAAGAGGTACGCGACCTGCTCCCCCAGGTGATGGAGGGGGCCATGGCGATGTACCGGCAAGTGGCCTCGGAAGCTCCCACCTCCGAACGTCCCCTCGAGTGTTACCTCTTCCGCTGGCGCTCCGAGTGGAATGCCTATACCCAACGCTATGGCGGCACCGACGCCAATGTCTATCTGCAGATCCGCAGCGGCGGGTACACCGTCCAGGATCGCTATGTCGCCTACTACATCGGCAAGCAGGGCACGATGTCGGTGGCTGCCCACGAAGGCTGGCACCAGTTCGCCGGGCGCTACTTCAAAGGACGCTTGCCCCCATTCCTCGAAGAGGGGCTTGCGTGCATGTTCGAAACCATCTCCTGGAAAGATCAATTGCCGCGATGGAACCTGTCGGTCAATGCGCCGCGGGCTCAGACGCTGCGCAAGGCCATCGAGTCCAAGCAACTCTGGCCCCTCGATCAACTCGTCGCCATGCACGCCGGCGACATCGTCGGTGACACCGGCGACCGCATCGATGCCTTCTATGCTCAAGCCTGGGTCTTTGCCCGCTTCCTCTGGGAAGCCGAAGATGGCAAGTATCGACCCGCTCTGCAGAAATGGCTTGCGGAAACCGCCGCGGGAACCGTCCACGATCCCACTCACTCTCATTCGCGTGCCTCGTCGCCCTGGAATCGCCGGGCCGTTCGACCCATCATCGAACACTACCTGGGGATGGATCTGAAACAGATCGACCAGGCCTATCAGGCCTTCATGAAGAAGGTCGCTTACGAGGAACTGCCGGCCCAGTGGCATTCCTGATCCCGCAGCCCGCCCGCGAGCCTGCACGCTGATTCCCTCTAGTGTTGTCCCTATTGGGACGATAAACTTTTCTCAGAAGGAGGGGTTGGGAAAGGTAATCGTCCAATGGATCGTCTGACATGTGTCTTTGATGGTCGCGTGCAAGGGGTGGGCTTCCGGTACACCGTCCATAATCTGGCCATGCAGTACAACGTCCAGGGATATGTGCGAAACCTGCCCGATGGCGCTGTCGAGGTCGTCATGGAAGGTCCCGAGAATGACATGACCGGCCTGTTGGAAGACATCAAGCAGAAGATGAATGACTATATTCGCGACGTTAAAGTAAGTCGCTCGCCTGCTACGGGGGAGTTCCAGCGATTCTTCATCCGTCACTGAAGTCACGAATTCACGCCGCCACCATTGACAACCACGCCCGGATGGGCGAAAAGGGGTGTAACATAGAACGAATTTCCAAACCTCGGAGCCAAGCGACAACACCTTGGCCAACTCAGGTTTGGAGACAAGTTTTCAGGGCTAATTGTTATCGAATATCAGACCCCGGATCACGCACATGTATCGCACCTGGGTTATCCTTCGGCACACGTTCATCGAGGCGATCGTTCAGCCGATCTTTCCGCTTTTGCTGGCGGTTGGCTGCACGGTCCTGCTGATCTTTGGCCTCCTGCCCTTCTTCACCTTCGAAGAAGATACCGTGATGTTCAAGTCCGTGGGCCTCGATGTCATCCTGCTGCTGGTGCTCATCACCACGCTTTTTGCCACCAGCCGATCCATTTACGAAGAAATCGAAGACCGCACCATGCTGACGCTCATGAGCAAGCCTCTTCAGCGGTGGCAGGTGCTGCTCGGCAAGTACCTGGGGATCATCTTCGCAGCCCTGCTGGCCGTGGGGGTGCTGGGGGTGGCGCTTTCATTGGCCACGTGGTGGCGCATCCCCGGGGATTACCGGCTGAGTTCCCGTACGATCGATGACTTGGATTTGAAACTGCTCGCGGGCTATCGCCTGATGCACCTGACCGGCTTGTGGGCCGAACTGATCCTCAAATGGCTCGAGATCAGTGTGCTGGCCGCCGTTGGGGTGGCGCTGAGCACCCGCGTGTCGCTGGTGGTTAATCTGCCCATCGTGATCCTGATCTACATCGCCGGGAACCTGACCCGATTCCTTTTCCCCCTGGAAGGCCAGTCCATGCTGGCCAAGGGTTTGGCCTATTTCCTCAGCACGCTGCTGCCGTACCTGGAGAACTTTGATCTGAGCCGGGCGACAGTCCACCGGACCCTCGCGGTTGGCTATTTTGCCGATGATGCCACCGCTATCCGCATCGGAACCATTTGGACCTACGTGGCCTGGGCCATGGGCTACGCCGCCGTCTACGCCTTCTTTGCCCTGACGGCGGGTCTCTGGCTCTTCCGCCATCGCGACCTCGGCGGCGCCGAAGGCTAAGCGGAGAAGCCCGAATGACTAAGCTCGAATGTCTAAAGAAGCCCTAATGACGAAGGAAGTTCTTGGTCCTTTGTCCTCTGTCCTTTGCAGGGTCCGTTCGTCGTTCGAGCTTTGGGCATTGGTCATTTTTTAGACATTAGGATTTAGTCATTAGGGCTTTCCCCAGAGACTATCCTTCCGCAGTACGATCTCACAGACTCACGCTCTTCCCCGTCTCGTTGCTCTTATAAATCCCCTGCAGCATCTGCATGAGTAGGACCCCTTCTTCGCCTCCCGGGCAGGGCGTTGCTTTGCCCGTGATGCAGTCCTTGAAATGCCGGATCAACGCGGTGTGATGCGTCACCTTCGGGGGCTTCAGCGGATTGATCTTGCATTGCCCATCGGCTCTGAAATCGTGGCACAGCACCGCCCCTTGAGGCGTGTAGACCTCGATCGCGCCTTCCGTGCCATACACCCGGCAAACCGTGCCGTTCTGGGCCTGCGGCTGATTGATCGCCCAACTGACCGCCAGTTCCATGGACCGGCCGTTCTCAAATCGGATGAGTGCGAAAGCCTGGTCATCTACATCGAATGGGAAACCCTGGGGAACCAGGTTGGCGAAATGGGCATATGCCGCTCCGTACACGCTGACCGGCTTCGGCTGTCCCAGCAGGTACCAGCCGATATCCAGCATGTGGGTGCCGATGTCCAGCAACGCTCCGCCGCCCGATTGCTGCTTTTGGGTAAACCACCCTGTCCCCAGCGGAATCCCGCGGGTGCGCGTCCAGACGCAGCGAACATGATACGCCTCCCCCGCGAACCCCTTGGCAATAGCGAGCTTGGCAGCCTGCTCGTGGCCACCATACCGCCTCTGCAACCCGTACAACAGCACTTTGCCATTTTTCTGCGCAGAGCTGGCCATCCGCTTCGCTTCCTTCACCGATATCGCGGGCGGCGTCTCACACAGCACATGCTTGCCGGCACGCAACGCTGCTACCGTTGTCGGCGCATGCAATGCATTCGGCAGGCAGATGCTGACGGCATCGATTTCCTTGTCGGCAATCAGTTCCAGCGCGTCGGCGTACTCTCGCGTGATCTGATACTCGGCCATCAGCTTCTTCCGCCGCTCGGGAATCAGATCCGCCACCGCCACGATCTTGAACGAGCCGGCCGTCAGATAGCCTCGGGCATGCATCGCGCCCGGCCAGCCGCCACCGATGATTCCGACACGAATAGTCTCAGCCATGTTCCAGCTCACCTAATGCTTGAAGCGGGGTGTTATACAGCGAAGCGACAGGCGGAGCGAGCATCCGAATTGCGGGCCTGAATTGCGAAAAACCGCATAGTGACGGCAACGCCGCAACTGGATACGATACAGGTGCATGTCCAAGCCCTCTCGCATCCAGTTTCTTGACCAGGTGGAACAGCTCATTGCCAAGCGGTTTCCAGCGGTCAAGCTACAGCGCAGTGAGGCGGACTTTTCCCTTCGAATCAATGGCAACTGGGCATCGCTGGAAAACCTCTATCGTGTCTCCGTAGCCGAAAGCGAGACCGCCCCCTACGCCGACCGACTGGTTCGCAACGTCGAACAGTGGGTGGTGGAATTGTTGCGCGCCATGGAGCAGAGCCCGGATGAATCCGCTTCCTACGAGGAACTGCGGGATCGGGTTTTGCCGGTCGTCGTCGCCAAGATCTCGCAGGTCGCCTCCGGCGTTGCGCTGGTCTCGCAGCAACTCCTGGATCGCTTGACGGTGGCTTACGTGGTCGATGATGACAAGGCCATGTCGTACATCTCCATGAGTCGCTTGGAACAGTGGAAGATCCCGCTGGACGAATTGCACGAAACCGCCATCGGCAATCTTATCGCCCGCAGTGAGATGCTGCAGGCTCATGCCGCTCAGGACGACGAAGGCAAGATCAACCTGATCCTGATCCAGACCATGGATGGCTACGATGCCAGCCGAATCCTTTTGCCCGGTCTTTACGATCGCCTGCGGGAGTACCTCGGCGCGCCCTTCGTGGCGGGTATTCCCAACCGCGACATCCTGGTCTGCTTCCGCGATGATCCGGAAACCGTCAGTCGCCTGCGTGAGCGGATCCTGCAGGATTTCCGCACGATGCCTTACCAGGTGACCGACGAGTTGTTTCTCGTCACCGCCGACGGCATCGCCCCCTACGATCCTGTCGAAGATCGCAGCTTGTGATCGAGATTCCCCTGCTCTCCGTCTGCCCCAACAATCCTTATCCCAGAAAAGACCAGCCCGGCAGTCTCTGTGCCGGGCTGATCGTCCCTTATGCCAGGAGCGGGATAAGGCTCGTCAATTCTTTCTCATCCCCATCAATCGCTAACACCTCAAACGGCACCCCCGTTTCCCGGCAGCGGTGCTCCAGCCAACCGGAACTATCCAGGGGCTTGATAATGCACACCTCCGGCCGGACACCCATTTCCATCGCATACGCCCGATACGTCTCCACAAACGTCGGGTTGGCGTTTTCGCGCTGATCGGTGATCAGCACCAATTGCTCCACATACTCCCCCTGCCTCCGCATGGAGTCGATCGCCGCTCCGCAGGCCTTGAATCCACCCGGGATCATTCGGCTCAACGCCGCATCCCATCGGCCCACATCGTCCGTGTTCCGCTGAATCGCATAGGCCCCCGTGTCAAACGCGTACGCATACAACCGCCCCTGGCACAGTGGCGAAATGAGCCGCAAAACCTGCCGCCCCAGCTCAATCGCGTGCCCCATCGATTCCGACTTGTCAATCAACACCGCCGTCGGTCGAACAATCCGCGGCGACATCATTGGTGGCGGAATCGGCCTCGCGGCTTGCGGGCGCAAGCCCCAGATGGGCGTGCGCGGGCTCAGCCGCAATTGTCGTGTCTTGGTAATCATGCAACCTCCTTGCCGCTTAAGAGCGGTCTCCTGATCCCCACGCCCAATTCATAACGCAGCGACGATGCGGATACTCCCGTTACAATCGCCCGCGCAGGCGCGAGTGGCATGTTATGCCCGAATCTTTTATTTCCTGTTGAGACTGAATCCCCAAATCGTGACTTACGCCGCCGCTTTCGCCATGGGTTTCATTCCTACCCATGCCTGCGACGCGTCGTGCCTCGATATACAGGACGTGCGGTGAATGCCCACAAAAAGAGCCACGATCATCGCCATCTCACAGCAGCTAAGTTGTGTCGGCATGTTCGCGTCTCCTTTCCTGGCCGGTTTCACCGGTTCACAAGGGGTTAAAAGTATATCGAGCGAGCGACCTGTGTCAAGCCGTCACTGTCTCTGCGATGAATAAAACCAAATGTGACGGAGTAACGGGGTATCGGAGTAACGGAGTACCGCCCGTTTAGCGGCGGCCCGCAGGGCCGGGCTCATCCCCCATTTCCCGCAACATCACATCCACTTATGCCTCGGATACCGCCGCGACAATTCCTTCTTCACCGTCGGATACAGGTTCTTCCAGAAATTGGCCAGATCATCCGTCATCTGAATCGGCCGCATGTTCGGCGCCAGAATCTCCAGCAGCACCTTCTGCCGTCCCCCGCCTACCATCGGCGTCTGATTCATCCCGTAAAAATCCTGAATCTTCGCCCGCCCCCGGGGGGGTTGCCCCGGCGAGTACTCCATCCGCATCCGATATCCCCCAGCCAGTTCAAGCCGCTCCGGAGCCATCTTCTCTACAAACTGCTGATCCGCCCACGACAAGGCATCCTTCACATGCTGCAGGCATGGCCGATCTTTGATTTGGTTGTATCGCGACGCCCCCGCGCAAATCTCATTGAGGATCACCCGCCGCTCGTCCTCGTTGTACGTGATCAGCTTCCGCTCGGGAAACCACTCGGCCACGCACCGCGTGCGGTCGATCCACTGCTCCACCGCCTGATCCCACCGTTCCAGTTTCAGATTTCCCTTGAAAACCTCCTCCGCCAGGATCTCTGCCGCTGCCGCCGGGTCCGCCTCGCGCTTCGCGGATTCGCTGATCACCAGATCCTCGAACAACTCGCGATCCACGCTCTCCACCGCCTGCGATGTCGGGTTAAACACCATCTCCCGCCGCTGCGTGATGCGATCGGGGAAAACGTCATACAGCCACTCCAACTCAATCTCCGTCACCAGAGAAAGAACCGTTTTGACTGATGACGTAAAGCCCACGGCGCTGCCGTGGGGCTTCTGCGCCCGTGGCGTATGCGACACTTCCGTAATCTCGATCGGCAGCAGCAAACTCCCCGCCTTTGCCACCGACTCCGCATCCAGCATCCCTCGCCGCTGCCCCGCCAGCACACACGCCAGATTCGCTTCCGACCGTCGCACCGCCAGGTGATCCGGAAACGCCACCAGCAACGACTTTGCCAGTGGTTCCAGTCCCACTGTACCCCGATGATTGGCCGATCTCCCATTCCCCGCCTCCCCGCACACCTCCTCATACAGCCGCTGCGTCTTATCGAGCTCCCTCGCTGCCAGCGCATTGATGCCCATCCCCGCACATCGTCCCAGATCAAATCCCACCCGCTTCGCCGCGGAAAATGCGTTCTCCAGCACAAAAAAGTCCGATCGTCGTCCCTCCGGCAACTCCTCCGCAAAGTGATGCTTCACATGGCGCATCAGGATGTCCCGTTCGCTGATCATCGCCGCCCATAGCGTCGCCCACGGCAGGCAATCGAGCTCGCCCGCTTCGATCAGCATCCGCGCCAGCCGCGGATGCGTCGGAAATCGAGCCATTCGCCTGCCCATTGCCGTCAGCGGATTGGCCCCCGCGCTGTTCGGCGTATCCCGCAATGCCCCCAATGCCACCAGCGTGCGTTTCGCCTGCTCCACCGCCAATTCGCTCGGTGCCTCCAGCCACGGGAAATGCCCCGGATCCGCCACGCCCATCGCATACAACTGCAGCAGCACCTCCGCCAGGTCCAGCCGTTGAATCTCCGGCGTCTCATGCCCCGGCCGGTTCCGATGCTCCAATTCCGTCCACAATCGCGTGCATGTCCCCGGCGCCGTTCGCCCCGCTCGCCCCGCCCGCTGATCCGCTGACGATTGACTGATTCCCTCCACCCGCAGCACGTTAATCCCCCGCCGCGGATCAAATCGATTGACCCGTGCCAGTCCTGCATCGATCACGTGCCGAATCCCCTCGATGGTGATCGATGTCTCCGCCACGTTCGTCGAAACGATCACCTTCCGATGCGCCGCCGGAGCCAGCGCCTCATCCTGCTCCTTCATGGGCAGCTCCGCATGCAGCGGATACACCGCCAATGGCTCGGCCGAGTTGCTATGTCTTTGGCACAGCTCGATCGTCCGCCGAATTTCGTATACCCCCGGCATGAACACCAGCACATCGCCCGGCTCGTTATGATCCAGGATGTCCGCCACCGCGTCCGCCGCCAGTTCCCATGGATCGGCTTGCGTCCGCCTCTGCAAATACCGCGTCTCCACCGGATACAGCCGCCCATGGGCTTCCAGCGTCGGACAACCCAGGTAATCGCTGATCAACTTCGTATCCAGCGTCGCCGACATCACCACCATCCGCAGATCCGGCCGCGATCGCTCCTGCAGCATCCGAATCAGCGCTAGCGCCACATCCGACGCCAGGTTCCGCTCATGAAACTCATCCAGAATCACCGCCCCGACCCCCTCCAACTCCGGATTGGACTGCAATTGCCGCAGGAACAGCCCCTCCGTGAGAAACCGGATCACCGTCTGCGCCGACACCCGACTATCATGCCGCGTCTGATACCCCACC
>JBLNDH010000513.1:0-8970 GCA_050261455.1 Bacillota bacterium | reverse complement strand
AAACAACGGGCGTTGGCCGTTGCCTCCCCTGCTTCTCCAAGTGTTGTTCTGGGGTAGGGGGGCCTTGGGGTGCGTTCCGTTTCCCAACTCGGGCCAATGGGCAAGGTGCTGGATTCCGATGAAAGCGCCAAAAGCCGGGAAGCATTCAATCGCTGAAGATGGGAATCGTTGGCAACTTGGCGAGCGCTCAAAACGCCGGGAAATCATGCGCTTTACCTTCATCCCTGGGTGAATCATGCATGAGGGGCGACGACTGCCGACGGTCTCAACGCAGCCCGCCGAGAACATTCACCGCATGAAGATCACAACCCAAGGCCAAGCGAGCCGAAGGCGGCACATGCCAGAAACAGGCCACTGAAGCCCGGCCCATGCATGCCATTTGGGTCGGAGACTATGACCCGAGGCCATGATCGCTGCTTCCAGTCTCCATATCTCGGGTACAACCCGGCACCCTCTCGCAGACCGTGAGCACGGCCTCTCCGTTCATCTCGGCTATGCTCCAGACGGTGCGTGTCAGTCGTTGAACCAGCAGGGCATCGTGACTGACCAGCACCAATGAGCAATGGCACTCGGCCAGCGCATTCTCCAAGCACTGGATTGACGGCAGATCCAGATGGTTCGTCGGCTCATCCATGATGATGAGGTTCGGCCGCTCCGAGAGCCCCAGCGCCAGCAGCAGCTTGCGCAACTCCCCTGGACTGGGCGTCTCTGTCGCCAGCACGCGCGAAGGCTCGGAGCCAAGGGTGGCAATCCCGCTCATTACCGCTCCAAGCTGCCGGCTATCCAGGTGCTTCACCCCTGCCAAGATCGCCCGGCTTTGCTCTACGCCGATCTCCTGCGGGAGGTAGAGCACTTGCGTATCCCGCGACCCCAGCACCGCCAAAAGATGGTGAACTAGCGAACTCTTGCCGCACCCATTGGGGCCGATGATCCCGATCCGATCTTCACAGCCGATCTGAAGGCGGGGAAAACGCAAATGCCGCGTCGGGCAAAGGTCGATCATACCGGGATTCAGTTGCAGCAGGACGCGCCGCCGCGACACCTCACCGCACAGTTCCAGCGTCAATCGAGCCGACTTGGGGACAAACAGTGCCTCGGCACGCTCGGTGGCCTGGTCCAGCCGGCCCTGCAACTGCCGCACCTGCCGCCGGGCAGTCCCGCCCTTGCCCGTCGATCGGGCGAGGTTGATCTTCCCCCGACCATCGCTGTCCCCCTTGGCCACGTGGCGTTTGGATAGCCGGGCAACAGACCGATCTGCCTCTCGCCGTCGCTCTGCCGCCATTGCCGCCAGCGACCGCAGCGTCTGTGTCGCATTTTGTTTCTGTCGCTGCAATGACTCCATCTCACGCTCTGCCGCCGCATGTGCTTCCGAATAGCCCCCACCGCGCAGGACCGGCGTCCCATGCTCGAAGATCAGGCAGTTCGTACACAACTCATCCAACAGCTGCCGGTCGTGACTGACCAGCAGCCCGATTCCGCGATACTGCCGCAACGCCGTGATCAGGAACTGACGGGTGGCCGCGTCCACGTGGTTCGTCGGCTCGTCGATCGCCAGAACATCCGCCTGGTGCCACAGAGCACAGCCGATCTGAGCACGCTTTCGCTCGCCATGGCTAAGTGTATCCCATCGTTGCGTCCAGGACGGACCCAATCCCAGCCGGCTCACAAGCTGCGCAGCCAGACTATCCGGCGTCTCCAGCAGCCGCAGCAGATCCTCCGGGCACTGGTCTGTGCGTTGAGGGCAGTAGGCCACCGATCCCGGTATTCTGACGTGCCCCCCCGTCGGTTTCAGCAGCCCGCATGCCAAGAGCAACAACGTCGTCTTTCCGCTGCCATTGGCGCCGGCCACTCCCGTAAACCCTCGCCCGATCCGCAATGTCAGCTCCGATAACACCGGCTCCGCCTGGCCGGGGTAATGAGAAGAAATACCCGTGAAATCCAGATTCATACATCGCCATCCACCCGCCATCGGCCGCAGAAGGACCGCTCCAGCGATACACGCGCGGCTTGGCCTTGTGGATGGAGAAGAATCAGTTCTCGCGCGATCGCCGGATCCGATGGGAAGACAACCAGACAGCCAGCCCGCCCATGCCCCTCGTGTCGAGGCACGGCACAACCACCTGTGAAATCGTCGGGTTGTCCTTACGCGATGCGATTCATGAAACTCGCTGTTAAACACCCCCTGTCAAGAACACTGTACGATATTTCGTCAACAGTGGTCAAGTCCCTGGGGAGGGCGGGAAAGCGTCGGCTTATGGCCCTGGTTCGCGGCCGCACCGACTGGGTTATGGGGGGCATGAGATCGCGGGGTCGTCGCGGCCTGTGCCGTGCCTGCTGGCGTGAAAAAGGGCCGGTGGGAAAGCCCATCGACCCGTGGGCGTTACTTGCCCAGGCGCTTTCGGGCGGCGGCGAGGATCGCTTCCAGAGCGTGCAATCCCTCGGCCGTCTGCCGCACTTGTAGGAAAGGCGAAGTGGAGGCTATTCACCTGCCCCCGCTGAATGGGTCAGGCCGCAGCCATGTTGCGCTTGCAGGCTTCGACGATGGCCGCGAGCGCGTCCAGTTCCTCCGGCGTCTGGACAGAGGCCGCGATTTATTCCAGCGCTTTGGGGTATTTCGCAGCGGCGCTGATAGTGGCCACGGCAGCCGCATTGTCTTTCTTCTCACGGGCAGCCCGCTTGGCCGCGGGCGTGTCATTGACGGACCCGACAATCCAGTGGGAAGCCGCGTTGGCGTGGGCATTAGCGCCCGCTTACAGGACGCAGCCGAGCATAAGGGCCACGGTCAGGCTCGCCTCATCCACCAGGGCAGCCACGCGTTCACTGAAGGGTTTATCTTCGGCCGCCTTCAGAGCCCGTGCCTGCGCGTCCTGCCCGGTATACGTGGCCACCACGAACCTGCAGGCGGCACCCGATTCATCATTCCAGCCGAACGTGGGCTTGTTCTTGCCCTCCGCGCCGGTCTTGGCCCTATCATCGCCCCTGACCACAAGCGCCCACCCTTCCCCCGTCGGGCTCGCCGTCACTGAGCAGGTGACGGGTCCAGCGATGAGCGATCAGGGTATCCAAGGCGACCTTGTGGACGTTGACGTTGAACGTAGAGGACATTGCATTCTCCCGGCCCCGCAGAGCCTCATTTGCTGATATATGCTATGGTCGCAACATCTGAAATCAATTACTGAAATATGCACCACCGCCTGCGCAGGACAACCCGACTTTCGACTTTGGGAAGAGCGGCCAAGTTGGCGTTCAGGATAGACTTACGCAACAGCATTGGGGCGGCAATCAAGGAAAACACAGCATACTTGCGACATTAACTTAGAGGGGAAAGACAAGGCGCAACGCGCGGATGCCGGCCTCGCCGAGCTCTCCAATTCTGCCGGATCAACATACCTGGTACCCCCCTACCGCTTCCGATGGCGATTGCCGGGATTGGCGAATCCGGATGCGCGTTGCCGTTGCCCGTTGATTCAGCGGCAAAGGCAGCGATAGTCCTCAAAATCCTCATTATCGCGACCTGTCGCCGCTGCCGCCGGTCTCGCCGAAACTGCCAAGACACTGTCCGCGAGCCGCGTGGCCCTCGATACCACTATCCTCACCAAAATCTGGCCGCAGCTCGGAGCTTCGCCATTCCCCACCCTCTCAACTTTTCTTTTTCCCGGCCGCCGGCTTAAGGCTTTCGTTTCTGCGCTGCACAGGGATGGTAATCTCAAAGACAGCGCGGGCGGGCGCGCCCACGTTGGAGGCTGCCCCTTCCCCATGAGACGCGCACCTTGGGTGGATGGAGTAGTCCGAGATTGCCTCCGCCCGCACCCAGCAAGCGAAGCATAACGTGAGGAGTATTACTCCCAATGCGGCCGTTGTCTTAGGTGCGCCCGCGCGCAAGCCTAGCCAAATGGATGCGATACGACGCGAGACACGGTGGTTATGTCGCGGACTTTCGCACGGCCGTGGCGCGATGTCTGCGTAGGGAACCGTCGCGATAGCCCTCGACGACTTGATCGGCCGTCAGGGTAAGCCAAAATGCAATCTCACGATCGAGATTCGCAATCGCGGCAGCAGATCCTTCCGAGGGCGGCCATTGGGTTCGCCTCCAATGCCCGCACTTGCGCCAGCCGGACCATTTCCGCAGCATCCCTCAGCCGTTTCAGGTCGGTTTCGTTCTGAAGGAGGGAAAGGAAGGCCTCTTCATGTCTGGCAAGTCGCTCTCGCTTCTTGCCATACCAGGGGATGTAGTTGGCCATGGGCGTATTTGGCGGACCGGCGGTCAATTCCGTTCGGCCGCGGTGCCGCTGCTCCATATACGGTTCAGTAAAAAAGCAGATGAGCCCTGGGATCAGGGCCAACATCAAGACTTGACGGTCGCGCGTCCTGTCGTGCTCGCGGCAGACATGAGCGGGTCAGCACAATCGCGCCGTTGTTAAAGCGTACTCAGAAACTGGCCAGTCGCATTCACCACCTCCGGGCCGTCATACTCGCCCTCGTTGTTTGGCTGTTCTACCCGGAGGTTCCATGCGAGTGTCATTCGTCGATGCCAAGGGCAATGCTGTAGATGGCCCAGTGCTGATGGACCGTACCCCCGGGGCCAGGCGAGGAAGTCCGTCTCAAAGGCGAGAGCTACGTTGTTCAGCCCGAGCCGATCCGCAATGAGCCGGTGAGGATCCTGGGGAACACGCAGTATGTCGCCGTCCTGACCGTCGCCTCCAGGGGCAAGGGCAAAAGAAGAGCCGAGAGCGGGCTCGTAAAGGCGTAGCAGCCCATTCTCATTTCATGGCCGCGTCTTCTCCTGCTCACGCCAGTCGCCTCGCCACAGGCGGGTTTGGCCGGCCAGATCGGTAAAGCGCAGGCGGACATCCTTACCCTCCAGGTCCTTGAAGTCAGCGGGCAACTGCCAAGCATCGTAGAAGTACGAGCGGCCGTTGACCAGTTCGATCTGGTACGTGGGCGATGACTTGCCGGCCCGTTCGATAGTGATCTCCAGGACGGCCGGCTGCTGGTCCAGCGATGGCCAGGCGGCGAACAGCTCCAGCCACGGCTTGTTCTGGTAGGTGCGGATCTTACCGATCACGATGGGCTTTTGGTGGTAGTACTCGCCGTCGGTCCGGTTCTGGTTGACCATCGGCAGCTTGAACCAGCACCACTGGAAGGGCCCCTGGTGCAGGGGCTCCAGGGCGCTGTAGCGGTGCGCGGCTTTGACGATGTACTCGAAGGGGCCGTGGATGGCGTACTTCCAGGCATCCGTATAGTCCGAACCCAGAGGACGGGGGCCGCGATTGGTTTCCACGCCCCATTCGACGATGTCGTCGGCTGTGAACAGGTACATGCCCATGAGCATCTCGATCAGCCAGCCGGGAATGGGCCGGTCATTCTGCTTGATGCCCTGCATGCCCTCGTTGGTGAGGCGTGTCCAGGCGCCAATGCGGATGTTCTTCAGGAACGGCCTGCGCAGCTCGCTATGGGCCGGGTACTGGCCGGCCAACCAGTGATGCATCAGGTACATGCGGACCGCCTGGCGGTAGATGTCCTGCAGACAGTGCTCCGCTTCACCTTTTTCCAGAGTGAATTCCACACCGTAGAGGGTGGTCTTGTCCAGGTCGCTGTACACGGGCTTGCCCTGGTCCATCACGAGCGATCCGTCGCGGTTGCGCTTGTGGAAGGGCTCGTTGCCCCAGATGGCCTGGATGTAACCGTCCATCGACACCACGCCGCCCAGATCGTTACACGCCTTGAGCGTGGGATCCGCGGACTGGAGGAAGTCCCACTTGGGCAGGAGGTACTCCGGCTCGCCCTTGCCACCTTGTCGCATGGAGAAATGGACGGCCCCCACCATGAATGTCCACTGGCCGTAGGTAACGGGGACGAGCGTGCAGCTTTTCTGGGCGGCCGCCTGTGCCATGCCCTGGTAGATCCAGCCGATGCACTGCCGCTGGTGCTCCCAGCCACCACTCTGTTCGATGTCGATCATCGCGTACCTGACGCCCTGGCCCTTGGCATCGGTCTGGGTGGCTTGCGATTTCCAGATGTATCGGCCCAGTTCGCGATAGGCATCCTCGTGGGCGGACATCTTGTGCTCCTTGTTGAACAAGCGCAGGGGTGGAATGCGGGGGTCGTTGGGGTTGGTGCGTTCGATGTCGGACGCCAGCTTGCCAGCCGCCTCCCAGAACATCGGGTCACCCAGAAGCTGCCACTTGCGACCGTAGGGGAGCTTGCGGATGTCGTTGGGCGTCTGGCGGTACATGGGCATGGATTCGACGGAGGTGATGCCGTGCGTGAAATGTCCGTTGGCTTCCTGGACATACCAGGGTCCGGAGAGGTGAATCCGGCGATCGGAGAGGTGAAATGCCGGGAAGCGGTCGAACAACGCCACACCCCGCGCCGTCTGCTCTGGGAATGCGTAATCAATTCCGTGAAGCCGGGGGGCGAGACGCTGTTCGAACTGGAGAATGGGAGCTGGCTGGGTCACAAACGGACGGCCCTGGTAGTCCTGGATCGGTCGAGTGGCGGGAGCGGCTGCCGCCGCGTGGGATGCCCCTGCCAGGTACAGGGCCAAGAGGCTCCACGTGCAAGCGAAGCGACAGATCGAATACCCAGTGATCGGTTGCGGATACCTTGGCTGCATGGATGTCTCTCCTGCGGTGTTTGGATCGTGCCTGGCCTTAGGCCACTACCCGAGTGTGATCCGAGCGTTGTGTATCTTACAGGCAAGCGACTCGGTCTGCCGTCACCCACGTATCCTGGCGGTCATCGCTACGCGGCAGCGGTCCTCTATTGGCAGTGGCACCCCAACTTGCGTCGAAGATCGTAGGAGAAACCTTGGCCACCTGCGCCGACTACATCCTGCGGGAAACGGGTGAACAATGAGCGAGATCGCCGCCGAATCCGTGCAGGACCGCCTGGCCAGGCTCGATTCGGCCGCCATCGAGCGCGTGGCATGGATCATCGAGCAGATCGCCGACGCCGGCCACACCGTCAGCCCGCCGGGAATGCCCTGGGCGGGACAGGATGCCATCGTGAAGGCGACGATGGTGCAGTATGACCTGGAGCGTCCAGCGGCTGAGGAGGCGGTGGAACTGGCCCGGCTGGACCTGTGGCACGGCAGCAGCGGCGCGTCCGGCCATGTCGAGCGGAAGCTGCTGGTGGCGCGGCTGAACGTCAACGGCCAAGATTGCGGCAGTACCGGAGCCGGCGCCATTGCTTCGACCGGTGGGGATTGAGCGTCAGCCGGAGCCCCCATGGTCGCTGGCCGCTGCACTGTCGCCCGGCCGGATTGTGATCTGGGATGATCCCGTGTCGACGCAGGAGCTTCTATCACGCCTGGTGGATGCGGTCCGAGCCGATCAGCCAGGGCTCGATGTGTCGTCCGTGGTGGCGCAACTGGAAGATCGGGAGTGGCAAGGGTCCACGTTTCTGAATGAAGGCGTGGCATTGCCTCACGCACGGATTGCGGGCCTGCAAAGCACCCAAGTGGCGCTCGGCATCACCCAGGCTGGCGTTCTTGATGTACCCACCGATAACCCCATCGAAGTGGCTTTCATGCTGCTCTCCCCAACCGAGCATGCGGCCTCCCATCTGAGATTGCTCGCCAACGCCAGCCGCATCCTCCAGAGCCGCGAACTGCGACGTCGGCTTGCCCAGGTCACGGCTCCCGACGAGGCCTTGGCGACCATTCGCGAATATGAGTTCTCCATTCGACGACAGTAAGGATCGGAGCGTCTCAATCCGGCATCTTTCAGCAGCCCTGCATTTGAATGCCGCGGGCCCAGCGAAGCGGCGCAGCGTGGGGTCAGCAGGCGTCAAGCGCGGTCGCCCCAAGTTTTTTGCCTTGAGTGAGCCAAACACGCAAACAAGGGCCGGCGGAACCTGCCGCTGCACGCGTAAGAGGAGAAGCGAGCTGCTTTTCGCGCAGGGGCCGCGATGGTCCAGGGTTGGGCGGTATTCGCAGCCATCGGTCCTCTGGGGCAAAGACTGGGGCACTTACCGGTTGGTTGAGCATCTCCTGCGCCAACCGTATCGCAGAGGATGTGATCCCTGCTGCCAACTCTCAACCCGGAAATTCCGGGTTGAGGCGTTCTGGCCCGCCATTGGCGCCCCCTGGCCACCCTGGCAGCACACCCGTCCCGCACCAGGCTAGGTCTTCCCGCATGGAGCCAAGCCTTGCCCCTTTTCAAGTATCTCCCTTCGCCCATCGAAAGTGGCCAATTCACCAACCCAGGGTTGGGACGCCGCTGCCGGAATCTCACCTCAGGAAAAACCGCCGGAAATTTCGGCGAAGAGGGGTGTCCAGCGTCGCCGAGGGTGGCCGCGACAGTATCTTCCAGCTGCACCCGGGGGATTGCAGGGATACCCAGGCCGGTGCCGGCGACCACGGCCCCGGCCAGGGCGTCGGGCCGGGGTGCTGTTCGGGCTCCTTCCCCATCCGCACTCAGGGTGTCCGGATGAGGTGCCAATGTACATTATGCCCCAATTGAATCACAGTGAGTGGCGGCCACCGCGCCACGCGATATTGCTGCCGACTTGGGCTTCGGCAGGACTGAGACGGCATTACACGAGGCGTTCACTCACCAATGGCCCGAGCCGCTCGTTGGAACGGCTCGGGTCTTCTCCTTCAAGCATTGCCGATTATCGGTTTACAACAGGGGCTTGGTCGAGAAGACCTGTCCCGGGATGGAGATACCACCTTGGGGATTCCTCATAGTCACGATGGGATCCGCGGTGTGGGCTCTGCCAGCGGAAAACGGAATGGCGATTTGCTGACGCTCGTCTGATGCGAACGTGATTGCTTGGGCTCCTGATGCAACCGGCACGTTGGCCGGCAGGTCCGGAATCTGGCTCACGGGCATGCCCACGCTCTTCTGAGCCACATAGGAGGCATCCAGCCCGCCAATGCTGCCGTTGCCGGTGACATCGCCCACGATCGCCGGGTCGATCAGCGGGAAGGCATCAAAGCCCTTCACCACCCCGATCGCCACGTTA
>JBLNDH010000512.1:0-7722 GCA_050261455.1 Bacillota bacterium | reverse complement strand
GGTGTTCTTTTCGAGCACAATGATGGAGGCGTTTTCATTCATGCGCCGGGCGCGGGTGGCTGCACTCATGCCGCCAGCTACGCCGCCGATAATGACGATCCGAGGATCCATGGTTGGACTCCGCTAGTTGGTTCCTTACTTGATTGAACAGGTCCCGGTGCAGTTGGTATTCGACGGCCGCAGCATGCGTGCTCGCAGCACGCATAAGAGGGGGCAATTGCCGCTGAGGACCATGCCGAGCCACGTGGCCGCGGTGAGGATCAGAAAGTACCAGCTTACCGTGAAGCCCAGGATGATCCCGGCAAGCATGAGCACGATGCCGGCCGGGCGGATGTATTGCTGCCAGCTGGCGGGTCCTTGAGTGACGGGAAGACCGGCCGCCTTCCAAGCGGAGGTGCCGCCGACGACGTTGATGATATGGGTCATTCCGGCGTTGGCCAGAAGATTGCAGGCTGCTTGAGATCGTCCGCCGGATTGGCAGATAATATAGACGGGTTCGCCGTCGCGTCCCTTGCGAAGGGCCTGCACAGCTTCGGGGGTTACCTGTGGCAGAGGCAGGTTGGCTGCCCCTTCCGCGTGCCCGCCATTGTATTCGGCCGGGCTGCGCACATCGATCAGATCCATGGTCTGGCCTTGTTGACGCAGGCGGTGAAGCTCTTGTGGGGAAATCGTTGCAGTAGTAGTCATGGGGAATTAGATCCGCTGCCGGGAGAATGGTTACGCCTGAAATGTTTTCCCAAGCCGGACCGGAGCGTAGAGCAGGTCCGGATCACTTGGCGTATGCGGGATATCCGGACTTACGCTGCGCTACAGTCCGGCTTGGAAGGTAATCCACAGATCTCTCCCGCAGTTCTGATCACTTGGAACAGGACCCCACGATTTGTCTTTCTGGGTCTTTCTCACTACCTTTTAGGCGTCATGCGTACCCAATACGACCAGTTGGATATCAAGCGGTTTATCGAACAGCTGGAGGCGCAGATTGTCGCCGCCTTTCCGCCCGACCAGCCTTTGTGTGTCATCGGGATCCTTACCCGGGGCGAGACGCTGGCCCAGCGACTGATCAGCTCGCTGGCCAAGCGGGGCTATAACCGGATCCAGCGCGGCGTGCTGGATGTTACTCTGTATCGAGACGATCTGTCGGACATTGGCCCCAAAGCGATGGTTCGGCCAACCCACGTGGATTTCAACATTAACGGCATCCCGTTGCTGCTGGTCGATGACGTGCTGTTCACCGGTCGATCAACCCGTGCGGCGCTGAATGCCTTGATCGATTTTGGGCGGCCAAGCGTCATTCGCCTGGCGGTTCTGGTGGATCGCGGCGGCCGCGAACTGCCCATCCAGGCGGATTTCGTAGGACTGACCTTGAAAGACATCCCCGTCCACCACCGCGTGAATGTACATTTCGTGGAAGATGATGGCGTTGACGAGATTGTCGTCGAACCGAAGAACGGGAATCGCGAGTCGCATTAAGAACTGATTACCCGCTAGCAAACCGGATCCACCGCAATGGCCACGAAAGCTACTTATCACTGGACACGCAAGCACCTGCTGGGATTGGAGGATCTGTCGGCCGACGAGATCCGCACCATCCTGGACACGGCGCGTTCGTTCAAAGAGGTTTCCACGCGCAGCATCAAGAAGGTTCCGGCGCTGCGGGGGCGCGTGGTGGTGAACCTGTTTTTCGAGGATTCAACGCGGACCCGCACCAGTTTTGCCCTGGCGGGGCAGCGGCTGTCCGCGGACATCATCGACTTTTCGGAGAAGACCAGCAGCGTCAATAAAGGCGAAACGCTGATCGACACCGCGCGGAACATCGAGGCGATGGGGGTGGACATCGTGGTTCTGCGGCATCCCGCCGGCGGGGCCGCTTCGCTTCTGTCCCGCAACGTGCAGTGCAGCGTGGTCAACGCTGGCGACGGCGCCCATGAGCACCCTACGCAGGGGCTGCTGGATCTGTACACGATTCGCGAGCGATTTGGGCAGATTCAGGGGTTGAAGGTGGCGATCGTGGGAGATATCGCCAACAGCCGTGTGGCTCGATCAAACCTGTGGGGGCTGAAGAAGATGGGGGCGGAGGTGATCCTGGTTGGCCCGCCGACGCTGTTGCCACGCTCGTTTGAACAACTGGGCGCACGGGTGGTCCACGATTTCGATGAGATCATCGGCGAAGTGGACGTGGTGAACATGCTGCGGGTGCAGTTCGAGCGGATCAAAAGCAGCCAGTTCCCCTCGGTACGCGAGTTCACTCGCTTGTTTGGCCTGACCGTCGAGCGGTTCCGGCGCTGCAAGAAGGATGTATTCATCATGCATCCAGGGCCGATGAACCGCGGCATCGAGATCAGCTCGGAGATCGCCGATGGGCCTCAGAGTGGTATTCTGACGCAGGTGACCAATGGCCTGGCCGTGCGCATGGCGGTGCTGTACCTCGTCAACCAGTCGCAATCGCAGGGATCCCCGGTCGAACCGAAATAGGTGGATCCAGCCGGCGGGCAAGACCTGCCGGCATAGCTGAACATGGAGCATCCATGAGCACGCTGCTCATCAAGAATGGGATTATTCTCGATCCGTCACGCAACTTCCAAGGCAAGGGCGATGTGTGGATTCGTGACGGAAAGATCGCCTCGACGGGATCGTCTGCGCCGACCAGCAAGGCCGATCGCGTGATCGATGTCAACGGGTGCTATGTTGTGCCCGGGCTGATCGATATTCATGTGCATCTGCGCGAGCCGGGCGATGAAGAGGAAGAGGATATTGGCACCGGCTCGGCCGCGGCGGTGGCGGGGGGGTTCACCACGATCTGCTGCATGCCCAACACCAAGCCGCCGCTGGACAACGAAGGACAGGTGGAGTTTGTCCTGCGGGAGGCCGATCGCGTTGCGATGGCGAATATCTATCCGGTCGGCGCCATCACCAAAGGCCGGCAGGGCAAGGAACTGGCGGAAATGGCGCTGATGCGTCATCGCGGCGCCATCGCGTTCAGCGATGATGGCAACGGCGTCGGTGAGGCCTCGGTGATGCGCAAAGCGCTGCAGTATGCCAAGATGCTCGATGCGGTTCTCATGCAGCACTGCGAGGAGCCGACCTTGGCCGGCGGGGCGATGCATGGCGGCGTGGTTTCCACGACCCTGGGCTTGCCGGGCATTCCGCCCGAGGCCGAGGAACTGATGATCGCCCGCGACCTGCTGCTGAATCGCCGGATTGGTTGCCGGTATCACGTGCAACACATCAGCACGGCCTGGAGTGTGGAACTGGTTCGCCAAGCCAAACGCGAGCGGCAGCGTGTGTCGGCGGAAGCGACGCCGCATCATCTCCTGCTGACCGACGAATCCTGCCGGGCGTACGACACCAACTACAAGATGAACCCGCCGCTGCGCACCGCCAACGATGTGGCTGCGTGCATCGAAGGCATCAAGGACGGCACCATCGACTGCCTGGCGACGGATCATGCGCCGCATCTGGCCGAGGAAAAGGAACTAGAGTTCCCCTACGCCCCCTGTGGCATCATCGGCCTCGAGTCGGCGGTGGGGCTGTACATCAAGGCGCTGATCGAGCCCGGCCATGTCGACTGGATGAAATTGGTCCAGCTCATGACCCTCAACCCGGCGAAGGTGGTCGGGCTGAACAAGGGCACGCTGGCCGACGGCGCGGATGCGGACGTGACGATCATCGATCCTGAATTGGCCTGGACGGTTGACCCGCGTCAGTTCAAGAGCAAGAGCGAGAACACGCCCTTCGGCGGCTGGCAATTGAAGGGCCGACCGACCACGACCATCGTGGGCGGACAGGTCAAGTGGCAACTGGCGGGTGAGTGACCAACGGCTGGCATTTGATTTTTCGCCGCCAGCGGCGAATATGGACATAGGTTGGGCGCTAGTCGCCCTGGGGAGCATAGCTCAGCGGTTAGAGCAGGGGTCTCATAAACCCTTGGTCGCAGGTTCGAATCCTGCTGCTCCCATTGACCTCCTATCGCAAGTTGTCGCAGGTCTTGGTAGTCGCGTTTTCCCCTTTCAGATCGCCGGGCGACGCGGGCTTTCATCACGCGGGATTGGCGGGATCGGTGCCGTGGTGCGTGTGCCACTGGCTGATGTCCTCGATCCGCAACTGGCCTGCTGCGGTTTCGATGAGAATCTCTTTGGGCGGCTCGTGACTGATGAAATGGATAGGGCTGGCGGTGAGCCCGTAGGCACCGCTGCAGCGGATCGCAAGGACGTCGCCGATGTCCAGGTCGCGGAATTCCGCACTGTGCGCCAGCATGTCAATCGAAGTGCACAGCGGGCCGAAGATGTCATATCGCTGGGAAGATGACTGTGTGGCAGCGTTTTCCGCCTCGATCTTGAACATGCGATAGTTGTGGTGGATGAGCGTGCCCAGATGCCCACAGGCCCCCAGATGATGGTTCATCCCGCCATCGCAGATGCGAATCTCGGCGCCACGCGATCTTTTCTTGCTGATGATGCGTGTGAGGTACAGGCCGGCCTCGCCGATGAGGTAACGGCCGGTTTCCAGGACCAGCTCGGTCTGGGCAAAGCGGAGGTCGCGGCGCAAGGCATCGAGAATGGGATTGACTCCATTCCCTATCACGGCCAGGTCAAGCGGTTGGTCGCCGTCGTGGTACGGGATACCCAGGCCCGATCCGAAGATCAGCTTCTCCGGGACGATATCATGGTTGCGGCAGACGCGGCTGAACAACTCGGCGAATCCCTCGTAGCTGCGAACAATGACTTCCGCTCGCAGACATTGCGTTCCTGCGAAGATGTGAAAGCCGCGGAGGGCCAGATGTGACATTCGCATGATGCGATCGACGGCAGGGTCGAGATCTTCCTCATCGATGCCGAACTGGCACGGTTTGCCTGCCATGTTGACTCCGAAGCCGGCTGGGATCTTCATGGGGGCGATGCGAATGAGCACGGGCTGCGGACGATCGGCCCGGCTGGCGATGGCGTTTAATCTCGCGGCCTCATCGATAGACTCCAGAACCACAGCGCCGACTCTGCAATCGGCCGCTTTTTGCAGTTCCCAGTCTCGTTTGGCGGGGCCCGTGAAACTTAACAGCTCGGCGGGCCAGCCGGCATCCATTGCCCTGGCCAATTCCCCGCCGGAGGAGACATCCAGCAGATCCGCACATCCCCAAAGGCGGCGGAGAATTGCCGGGTTGGGGTTGGCCTTCACGGCGTAGCTGATCTTGAAGCGGCCGCCAAACGCCCGGCGCAATGCATCGATCCGATGCTTGACCTCGTCAACCCAATAGACGAAGCAGGGCGTGCCGTAATCTCTCGCGATGTCTGCCAGTATTTGCCTCATGCAATCTGCTCCGCCTCGTCAGCGGCTGGCGTTATTCAGTCCAGTACAAATCGCGAGCCGTAATGCTCTCGGAAACGACCTGCCAGAGCATCCAACTCGGGCCGGAGGACGCTCTGGTCCAGCAACTGCCGGATGAGAAACGCCCGCTCCAGAACGGCCAGGGCACTGACGCTTCTACCGCCCCGGAGCTGCTCCAGACGACGCCGCGCGTGCAACTTGGCCAGGCGGTAGGCCATCGTGTAGAAAACCGCCTTGGGGTTGTGGCCGATCTCGAGAGCGATGGCGAGGAACTTGCCTAACTCGGCAAAGGGAATGCTGGCGATTCTGCAGGCCCGGGGTAGATGGTCCAAGTCTTCGATCTCTTCGAAGATGCCGAAGCCGGTGTCCACGCCGATGAGATTGCCGGGAACATCGTACACCGGAAGCAGCGGGTAGAGCCTGCAAATGGTTGTCCGGGTGGCATGCTCGCAGGCGCAACTCTTGGACCGGCCGACAAGGAACTCGATCTGCATCGTTCCGGAGCTCAGCGGATAGGGGATAACGCGGTGTTCAAACTCCCCGAAACGGTTGAGCCATCCCTTGTGGGCCCAGTAATCATGCTCGCCGGGCAGCAGCGGCAGCTCTTGATAGTGCTGATGGCCGAGCATGGTGAACTGCGATTTGTAACGCGTGTAATTGCAGCAGTGCCCATTACCACAGAGCTGCCAGCAATCGTGCTCGTACACCAGATCCGTCGAATAGATTCGGTCGAAGCTGCTGATCAATGATGTGTCCAGCATGGGTGCCTCCCTCAAGACAGCCAGGTTCAGCCGACCTTCTTGGCTTTCGCAAACTGGAGGATTCGCCCGATCGAATCCAGGTTGTCCAGCGTCACGTCCCAGACATCCATTTTGACGCCGGCTTCGGACTCGATGAACATGATCAGATCCACCATGCTGAACGAGTCCAGTATATTCGACGAAAACAATGTCGTGGTATCGTCAACCGCCGCGACATCCACGCCCATTCGGGTTGCAAGATAATCCAAGAGTGTTTCACGAGTCAGAGCCATATTCCCGCCTATCGCGTTGTAAGGACGTTACCTGAGAGATTGATATCCGGCCTGCGCGCCAGCATGGCGTTTGCCCGTTCGATCATCGCCGGGCGATCCGGCTTGCCATTGGCCGTGCGAGGCAATGCCGGCAGAATGACGACTTGCTGTGGCACCATGTACGAGGGCAGACGGGCTGCCAGTTCCCGGCGGATGTCGGCCGGCAAGGTTTTGCTTCCGGTGGGGAGTACGACAAACGCAACCAGTTGCGTTTTCCCGTCGCCTTTGACGCCAACCACTTCCGCGTCGCGTACCAGCCCCGTGGCAGTCAGCTGGCTGACAACTTCCATGGGGTAGACGCGATTGCCGGCCACTTTGAGCATCGCGTCGCGCCGGCCACATATGAACAGGTACCCGTCCTGATCGATGAATCCGAGATCGCCAGTATAGACAGCGGTGGGCGATGGATCGCTCTCGCCCTGGAACGGGTTGGGCCGGAGTTTCGACTGGGGGTCCTGGCGATCCAGGTAGCCGAGCATCGTACCCAGGCCGGTATGCACGATTTCCCCTTCCTCGTTGGGAGCGCAGGGCGTGTTGTCCTGTCGCACGGTATAGACGCGAACGCCCCGGAAGGGCCGGCCGACGCTGCGACGCTTCTCGGCGAACTCGTGCGGCCGCAGGGAGGCCGCGCGAAATGCTTCAGTTTGCCCGTACGTCTTGTAGATCCCCACGCCGCGTGCCATGGCTGGCAGACGCTCCAATTGATCCGGACTCATATCGCCGCCGGATACGGTAATATACCGCAGCGACGAGTGGACGCCGGCAGTGTCGAATGACATCCCGGCGTTGAGCATGTCGAGCCAGATGGCCGGAACACCGCAGATGCCAGTGATCTTGAATTGGGCCACGGCTTTGAGAATGTCCACTGGCAGCCAGGAGTCCAGCAGCACGAGCGTGCAGCCGGCGCACAACGCTGCCAGCAATTGGTTCAGTCCCACATCGAACGAAAAAGGCAGAATGCTCAGGAGAACATCGTCGGCGCGAATTCCAAACCATTCCACCTCCGCCTCGGCGCGGGCTCGCAGGTCACTCTCGGCAACCAGGACACCCTTGGGCGCTCCAGTGGATCCGGAGGTGAAGAGGCAGCATCCCGCCCGTTGCGGATCATCCGGAACAGGGGGAACAAGCTCGCCGTCGTCGAATTCGGCTTCCCCCGGCCAGGGGGTGACGGCCGTGGTCTGACGCAGCAGTTGCATGGCCTTCTGCTGGGGTGGAGTGAAATCATTCTGGGGTACAGCCCACCACCGGGTCTTCGCGATCGTCGAGGCTTCCTTCACGCCGCAGCTCAGGGTCATCAGTCCGGTCCCATCGCATAGGCCAATAGTCTGGCC
>JBLNDH010000511.1:0-9520 GCA_050261455.1 Bacillota bacterium | reverse complement strand
TCACCAGCGTTCTGGTCACGCATGATCAGGAAGAGGCGTTGGAGGTCGCCGATCGCGTGGCCGTCATGAACGAGGGGCACATCGAGCAGATTGGCTCCCCCGACGAAGTGTATGACCGGCCAACGAGCCCGTTTGTCTACAACTTCCTCGGGAGCGTCAACATCTTCCGCGGCCGGTTAGGCAGCGTGGGGCTTTCGGCGCAAGCGACGCAAAGCGGCGGTGGATCGCGTGCGATAAGCGATCGCCCGGCGCTCACGTATGTCCGGCCGCATGACATCACCCTCACCCGCAGCCGCAACGGGCATGCGTCGATCGCGGCCACGGTGAAACACATCAGCGCCGCGGGGCCCGTCATTCGCATCGCCCTGGAACGAAAAGAGACCGGCGAGGCCATTGAGGCGGAGATCAGCCGCGATCGCTATCGCGCCTTGAATCCCAAGGCCGGCGAGGAAGTCTTCGTCCAGTGGGAGCACGCCAGCGTCTTCGACGATTACTCGATCTGAACAACACAACAGGAAGGATGGAATCGCAATGACTGTTCCCGTAGATACTCGCCCGCGCCAGCTCACCCTGGACGAGGTGGCAGAGAAATACCCGCAGGTGCCGCGGCTCGTCATCATCAAGACCGATGTGCAGCGGCGAGGTGTCCATTACACGCCGCGGGCGGTAGAACTGCTCGACGAGCAGAGACATCAGGTGACCGGCACGCACATCTTCGGCGCTCGCGATGGCAAGCTGGCGGCAAGGCCGGAATCGCTGCTTTTGCGGGATGGGACATCCATCATCACCACGCCCACGCCGTTGGAGCAGAATCCGTACACCGTCGATGTCATCGACGGCCAGCCCGTGCTCGTAGATAGGGGGCAAGTGGTTGAGGAAGTTGAGTACTGGCCCCGCCCAGACTTCTACGCCAAGAAGACAGCGTCAGGAATCCCACTGAAATTCATCGTCAGCGCCCGGCCGAAGCGACTGAGCATCTTCCCCTATCGCTATTGCCAGTTCTGGAACGAGGACAAGGGTTGTCTGTTCTGCGACATCGTCCCCCAACTCAAGAAGGGCAAACGGGAACTGGGCATTCCGCCTCGGCTCGATCCGGAGAAAGTCGGTCAAGCCGTGGGCGAAGCCCTCACGGAACCTGGGCGATTCACGGGCATCTGCCTGACCGGCGGCTCAATTCTCGCGGGCGAGGAGACGTTTGATGATGAGGTCGATTACTACATCAAGGTCCTCCAAGCCATTGGCAAGAACTTCAGGACCGCCAAGTTCACGAGTCAGTTGATCGCCACCGCTTTCAGCGAGAAACAGTTGCGGCGGCTGTACGACCAGACCGGTCTGATGAGCTACACGGCCGACATCGAGGTCTTCAATGAGGCCATCTTCAACTGGATCTGCCCCGGCAAAGCCAAATGGGTGGGCTATCAGGAATGGAAGCGACGGCTGGTTCGAGCAGTGGATGTCTTTGGCCGTGGCCGCGTCAACACCGGCATTGTCGGCGGCGTGGAACTGGCCAAGCCCCATGGGTTCTCGGATGAAGAGGAGGCGCTGGAGTCCACGCTCGCGGAGGCGGAGGATCTCGCCCGGCATGGCGTCAGTGTGGTCTTCATCGTCTGGTCACCCCGCCCCGACAGCGCCCTGGGCGTGCAGAAGAACGCATCGTTGGAGTACTACGTGAGACTGGCCTGGGGGTTGCACCAGCTTCGCGTCAAGTACGGCATCCCTGTGGAATTCGATGACTACCGCAACTGCGGCAACCATCCGGACACGGATCTGTTGCGGCTGCTGTAGCATCGGGGAAGGAACAAGCATCATGAGCATCGAACTGAATGAGGAAGTAATCGAGCTGTTGGATCGAGAGGACTCGGTCAAGGTTCTAGCCACCAGCGACGAGGATGGCACACCGTACGCGGTGGTGCGACCTTGGCTGCACCGGGACGGCGGGAAACTCGTCTATCTGGAACCCCTCGAAAGCTCGCGCAGCAATCGCAACCTGGTCCACGCGCTCTGGTTTGATCGCAAGGTAACCGTCACGGTCAGCGATCGGGATGGGCGGAGTTGGCAAATCAAAGGCTTTCCGATCAAAGCCCATGTCTGCGGACCCGTGTTTCGACGCTACTACGAGCAACTCCGGCGACTACTGGGGGACGTAGACCTGGCAGCCGTATGGTTGATCGAACCGCAGGAACTCTCCAATGAGACGCTCCAAACGCAGCAGAGGCATGCGGACGAAGAGCATCCTTTCTTCCGGCATCTGGACCGCCTGACGCGGCAGGAGGCGACCCATGCTTAATCGACGCCGCTTTTTGCAGTCCATGGTCGCTCTGGCCGGCGCAATCGCCGCAGGACACGTGAGCGGCTGCAAGCAGTCGGAGGCCAAGAGCCCCAAGGAAGCCGGCCAGGTACGTCTTTCCCGTCAGTACGGGCTGGGTTACCTGCCCCTGATCATCATGGAAGAGCAGAAGCTTATTGAGAAGCACGCTGCCGCATCCGGACTCGGTGATCTGAAAGTGACTTGGATCACCGTCAGCGGAGGCACCGCCTCGACCGATGCTCTGCTCTCCGGGAGCGTGGACTACATCGCCAGCGGCGTCACGCCGGTCATCACGGCCTGGGCCAAGACCGGCGGCGAGGTGAAGGCCGTCGCTGCCCTGGACGAAATCCCCATGTGCCTCAACACGAGCAACCCCGCCGTCAAGTCGATCCGCGACTTCGGCGACAAAGACCGGATTGCGCTGCCATCGGTCAAGGTGTCGATCCAGGCGGTCGCGCTGCAGATGGCGGCGGCCAAGGAGTTCGGCGACGACAAGTACGACAAGCTCGATCGGTTGACGGTGACGATGAAGCATCCGGACGGCGCGGCGGCGCTGCTCTCGGGCAAGTCGGAGATTACCGGCCATCTGACCAGTCCCCCGTTCATCGCTCAAGAACTGAAAGACCCGCGGGTGCGAACGGTCCTCAACTCCTACGATGTGCTGGGCGGACCGCACGTCTTCAACATCCTTTCGACCACCCAGGAATTCCACAACAAGAACCCGAGGACCTATGCGGCGGTCTTGGCCGCGCTGGAGGAGGCCATCGGTTTCATCCAGAAGGACAAACAAGCCGCCGCCCAACTGTATATCAGGTCGAGCAAGAGCAAGGAGCCTCTGGACGAGGTGCTGGCGCAATTGAACGACCCTTCGCTCAACTTCGGCGTCGCCCCGCGCAACATCACCCGATTCTCCGACTTTATGTATCGCGTCGGCAGCATCAAAACCAAGCCTGCCGACTGGAAGGAACTGTTCTTTCCGGAGATTCACCATCTCAAAGGGAGCTGATCATGGGCGTCGCCAATCTGGTCCACACCTCTGTCCCGCTCTTGGAGGCCGTCGGCCTTTCGCTCCAATACGAAGCCGACCGCCACTGGGTCACGGCCGCGCATCAGGTGAGCTTCCACGTACAGAAATCGGACCGTTTAGTCCTGTTAGGCCCTTCGGGCTGTGGCAAGTCCACGATCCTCAAGGCCATCGGCGGCTACATCAAGCCGGTCGAGGGCCGCATCACGCTGGAGGGCCGTGACATCGATCGCCCCGGACCGGATCGAATGTTCGTCTTCCAGGAATTCGATCAACTCCTGCCTTGGAAGACGGTGAAGCAGAACGTGATCTTCGCATTAACGGCCGCTCGCCGTCTGCCAAGGAAAGCCGCGGAGGAGCAGGCAATGGATTCCCTGTGCCGAGTGAACCTCACGGCCTTCGCCGACGCCTATCCGCATATGCTCTCTGGCGGGATGAAGCAGCGTGCGGCCATCGCCCGCTGCCTCAGCGTCAAACCGCAGATCATTCTGATGGATGAGCCTTTCGCGGCTCTCGATGCGCTGACGCGACGCCGCATGCAGCAGGAAACACTGAGGCTTTGGCAGGAATCCCGCTTCACCATGGTCTTCGTGACGCATTCCATCACCGAAGCCATTCGGCTGGGCACCCGCATTGTCCTGCTGACACCCCATCCAGGACGGGTGCGAGCGGAACTGAGTGTCGAAGACGAATGCCAACAGGATGAGCGTAACGACGAGTTCCGCAAGCTGCACCAGCGAATCCAACGGCTGTTGTTCAAGGACGTGATCGACTACTCGATCTGACCGGGCGTGCCTCATGGTACAGGACGCAACAATCATCCCCTCGGAGACCGGTGACTGGCCTGGGCCAGCGCCGAGTGCATCGGGCGCTGTTGCCAACCTGCGACAGCCCTTGCCGTGGTGGCAGCGGCTGTGGCGTCTGGGGTGGCTGCGCAAGGGCCTGCTCATAGCTACCTTGGCGGGAGCATGGCAGGCGTACGCAACGTGGCTGAGCCGACCACTGCTCCTGCCCACGTTTTCCGCGACTGCACTGGCGTTCTACGATGCCCTGGTCCACGGCGAACTGATCTGCCGTGTGGCCACCTCGGTGAAGATACTGCTGATTGGCTATGCGGCCGGCGTGGTTCTGGCTGCTGCCCTGGCCATCCTCGCAGCCAGCACGCGTCTCGGAGCCGACCTGCTGGAGACGCTGGCGTCCATGCTGAATCCGTTGCCGGCGATTGCCCTGATTCCTCTGGCCCTGCTTTGGTTTGGCTTGGGCGCGCCAAGCATGATCTTCGTGCTGATTCACGCCGTCCTCTGGCCCGTTGCGCTGAATGCGCACGCGGGATTCACGGGCATCAATCCTACGCTGCGAATGGTCGGCCAGAACTACGGCCTGTCACGGCTGTCCTTTGCCGTCCGGATTCTCATACCCGCGGCGTTGCCCAGCATCCTGACGGGTCTGAAGCACGGCTGGGCCTTCGCCTGGCGAACGCTGATTGCCGCGGAACTGGTCTTCGGTGTCAGCTCCGGTTCTGGCGGGCTGGGATGGTTCATCTATGAGATGAAGACGCAACTTGAAACGGCCGCGGTGTTCGCCGGCCTTGGTACTGTGATCCTGATTGGCTTGCTCATTGAGCATTGCGTGTTTCGACCACTGGAATCGCGCACGATCAGGCGGTGGGGAATGAGGCAGTAGAAGGGATTCTGAAGACCCCTCCTCGAACATGACGACCGCTCTTCACGACACGGCCATTGCCTTCATGGGCCATTCGCCTCGTTTCCTTCTTGGTTGGCAGCGACTTCTGGAGCCGGCCCTCGACCACGGGCTGGAACTCGTTCATTGCCTTGCTCAGGAGCTGGTTGGCGATCTGCCCGCCCAAGGTGCCGGGATTGCCGTTGCGGTAATCGCTGGTGCGGCACTTGCCCTTGCGCTTGCGGTACTGAAGCTGACTGGGGGTGAGCTTGGTCTTCTCCAGAACCCGCTTGTCGCTCTGCCCCAGGCACACCATGGTCATCGCCACAATATCCTCGACACGTCGCCAATCGACGCGGAGTGGTTCGGCCTTGGATCTGGATTCGGAAACTCGTGCGATCATCGTCTTCTCCATTCATCAAATCACACTTGAGACACGCCGCGCCGCCTCCACCAGCGCCATGGCGTGTTCGGGTTGAATCGCCTGGATATCCGGCCGCAGCACGGCGCTGACGACCGCCAGGTTGGTCCGGCACTGCGGGCAGCGAATGTAGGCGTTGGCTCGTACGGAGGGGTGGAGGTGCTGCTTGGCTGCATCCAGGTCGAAGCCACACCCCGGACAGTAATGCAGAGGGTCGGCATGCGCTGGCGACGGCAAGGATTCCACGGCGACATGGATCTTCGAGTGTTCACGGCTGTGGCTTCCATTGCCTTGGTGATGATCCATCCGCGCCAATGTGCCCGGTTCAGCTCCGCGCCTTCGCCGACGCTTGGCTTCGGGGCCGCTGCCCGGTTGGCCATGCATCGCCTGAAGATGCCTGCCCAGCGCCTGCGGCGTCGGCAGCCCGTTCTGTCCTTTGCGGTCACAATGCCGCTCGGGACAGTTGTGCTTTCCCCAGGTGTTTGGTTCGCTCCGCGCTCGATCTTTCGCGCGCCTCGCCGCCAAAGTGCTGGCTGATGATCCGGCAATGCCATGTGCCGTCTTCAGATGCGAGCCGAGCCCCTGGGGGCCATCGAATCCCCGCTGCCCAACACGCTCGCATCCCGGATCAGGGCAGTCGAGTTTTCCGTGAGTATTGCGTTGCCTGTCTTGAGTGGTCGTCTGAGTCATCGCTTGTCCTTTTGAAGGGAGTAGGGCCAACAGCCAGGCGTGCGCTGTGTGATCCCCTGCATTCGCTTGCAGAAATCGATGGTGACAATCAGGAACTGGCGCTGGTAATCCTCCGCATCCGCCAAGTGCTGGCTGAGGGCCGACTCCAAAGCCTCGATGTTCATGTCCATCGCCTCTGAAGCCATACGCCCGCAGTCAAACAGTGCTCGATCGATAGGGTCTTTCCATGCCTGTCGCGTGCTGTCGTTGGCGTCGGGCACGACGGCGGCGATGATGTCCTGCATCAGGTTGGCCAGCGGCTGGAATCGCTGATCCTTGACGAACACCACCACCTTCGCCCGCATGTACTCCTCGAAAGCAGCTTGAGCTGCCTGACGGCGAGTCAGAGCGGGATCATCTTCGCCGCTGCCGCCGTAGCAGGAGCACTGTCGCTGCTGGTGGGCCACAGAGCCGACCAGTTGCCGAATGAAGCAGGCCAAGTGGCATGGTTGATCGGTCTGCCCGATACTCGGGACCATGTAGCCGCCATCGCCTTCCCGGATCGGCTCCGCACACCACAGGCAGTGGCTTCCAACCGGCGTCTGAACGCGGGGCAGCGTTTCCGATTCGTCCGTCTTGGTTTGAATGGTGTCTCCAAACACCTTGAGCATCATCGCTTCCTCTCAGAACAAGCTCGCCTGTCCGCTAGGCGAGGGAACCTCCACCTGGAACAGGCCTAAGCGCCCGGAAATGGGGAAGGGTGCGATGGGCCTAACGTTGCCCAGTACCCAGGCATAAGCACCAGAAAGAAAAGCCACTCCAGCCGCTCGCTCGTCTTCCCGTCGCATGGGTCGGCAGTCGATCAGCTCAACCACACAAAGGGCCACTCCGGTTGGATATCCCGCCAACCGGGGGCGATGGGTGGCACAGATCAGCAGCGGGCCGCGGTACGAAGTAGCCCAGGAGCGGACCTCAATCCGTTTCTCTCCGCGCAGAATGCGGCTTGCCCAGGGTTGCCTGACGGAAAGTGCTTTCATCTTGCCCTGGGTTGCTTGTGCGGAATGGCCCCGAGCATATAGTGAAGAACTCCGTGGTCCGGCCGTGCTCGTCGTGTCAAAGCAAGCCGCGACCGTGGGCCACGGAGTCAATGCGGTGCGAGGGGGTCGAACCCTCACGTGTCTTCCAGCGGGACGGTTCCGGCTGTTTGAGGCCGGGACTGTCCGCATCGCGCCCGCAATTCTCTCTGCCTGCATTGTTGGGTCCCCTTTCCAAAGGCCCTCCGCCAGTCGCCATCGAGCGGTGTCTCCAGCTCCCATGGCACCGCGCCGAGCGGAACATCGTGTCGGCGCGGGCGAAATCATAGTAATCCAGCAGCCCGGATCAAATACGTAATCTTGCTAAAGTGGCCTAAACTAGTGCAAATTCGTAAATAGCTTGAGTCCGCTTGGTTCTGCGAATCCATTCCCTCCCTTGGCGGGCGGATAGGACCTTCGGTACGCTGTAGAATACCGGGTCGCGCTTCGCAAGGCCGGCCCCGAAACCCGCATAGAGGCACGAGCATCAAGCGACTGCCCCGGCCCCAACCCGCACGTCTTTTCTCGGTGGCAGTGCTTCGAGGCAGCCTTGTCGGGGGTATTGGTATGCCCTTGGACCGATGCCCTTCTTCATGTCTCTCAACCGCCGCGGGCTTCGCTCCGACGAAAGCGGGGGGAGAACAGGAAGCCTTGTGCAAAAGACTCATTTCGGCCGCTGGCTCAAGGCACGAAGGGAGAAGCTTGGATACACTCAGCGCCAAACGGCGGAGGAGATTGGCGTCACCATCCCCACTATCCGCAACTGGGAGCATTCCGAACGCCTGCCTCGTTTGACGGTGGGCAACAAGACGGCCCTGGCTCGCCTCATGCGGCTCGCATTGGAGGATTTGGAGGCTGTTGGCGAGGGTCGCAAGGCCGATGCGCCCATCGCCCCCCAAGCGGAACCTGCACCGCCACCGCTACCGCCCAATGCCACCCGCATCGCCAACTACGCCCTGGGCGAGCACCTGCTGCCGCACCGAGAACTGCTGATTCCCAAGGCCATCACGGGCGGGCGCATTTCCCAGCAGTTCATCGACGATCCCGAGGCATTCTGCTGGATCATCGAAAACGATTCGATGGAAGCCCCGGACGGCTACTGGACGGGGGATGTAGTCCTCATCAGTCCATCGCTGCAGCCTCAGCCGGATGATGACGTGCTGGTGAAGTTGAGGGGGGAGATTCATCCGAAGGTGCGGCGGCTGCATTACCCGCGCCGCCGGGACCTCGCCAGCCCCGAAGGCAAGCGATGGCTTATCCTCCTTCCCCTGAACCGACGCTATCCGCCGGATCTGGTGAGCGAGGAGGAGATCGAGTCGATGCACAAGGTCATCTGCATCGTCCTCCGCTGCGTGGGCAAGTAGTCACTCCGCCACGATCTTCGCGACCTCGCCGCCGAGGTCCTGGCGGTTATCGTCGTAGAGCATTGTGGTATCTACTCGCGCATGGCGGGCGAACTTCGCCACCGCCCGCACGTTGCCGTTGGTCTTGTCCAGGGCGTGAGTGATGCCCGAATGACGTAGGCCATGCGGCCGCACGGGACGGCCCAGCGCCCGGCGGCCGATGTCTCGAATCATGCGATAGATCGAGTTGTCGCTCAGCCGGCCTTTCTCGTGTCCGCCATCCAGATTGTGGAATAGCGGCCCCGGCGCAGTGCCCCGGAAGACCAGCCAGTTGATCAGTGCATCCTTCGTAGGCTCGGGAATGCTCAGCCACTCGCCCTGGGTGTTGCCTTTACCGATGATCCGCACCCGGCCGTGAACGATGTCCGCATCGCGCAGATCCATCCTGGCGACCTCGCCGCGGCGCAGCACCCGGTCGAACAGGAGATGAATGATGGCGATGTCCCGGTACGCCTTGGGCTCGTTCTCCGCCTTCATCGTCTCCAGCGTCTGGAGCATCTTGGCGACCGCCTCCTTGCCCGGCCCGCGCGTGTCCCGGTAGATGCGGTTGCGCAGGCCGGGAATCTCGATCCGCCAGGTGATCAGGCCCAGGATCGAGGCGAGCCGCACCAGCGAGCGCAGTGCCGAGATGCGTCGGTTGATCGTGGCTGGTTCAAGCTGGCGCTGCTGCATCTGGTTCAGGTACTCCAGAACCATCGCATTGGCCTCGCCACCCGACCGACTCAGGAACATCTTGGCCGCATCCTCAAGGCTCGGAACCTGGAGGAAGCCAGCGAAGTCCAGAAGGTCAGTGCGGTAGGCGCGCAGGGTCGTTGCCTTGCGGCCTGAGAGAAACAACTCGACGAGCTTGTCATAGCCGACGCCCTGGGTGGCCGGCGCACGGTTCACTTGAGTGAGCATGGTCAATCCTCCTGCCTGCGGGAGTCTCTGCGGAATGGCCTC
>JBLNDH010000510.1:0-8465 GCA_050261455.1 Bacillota bacterium | reverse complement strand
CAATGGCCCTCTCCGAGTTGACCTACAGCAATCCTTTTCTGCCCGAACGGATCGAATGCGAACGACGGGTGCTGGGAGAGCAGTTCGTCGAGTCCGACGCCGTCTGGAACGCCCCCGTTGATCTCGATGTGGAACGGCCCAATATCGCGCACATCCAGCGAAAGGCAGAGCACTTGGCCGAGACGGTGCGGTCGCGTCTTCTGGAAGGCCAGGCTGCTACGCGGGAAGAACTCGACCTGTATGAAGACGCGGTGTTGTATCTGCTCTACTACCAGGTGATCGAGCCCTTCGGATGCATTGTCAACAGCACCCATCCCAAGGAGGCCACCCGGCGCGTTGACCGCTACAAACAATTCGAGGCCGACTTCAATCACTTCCTCGCCATCCCCCCCTTCAAGCGTCCGCCCCGCTATGCCGCCCCTCATGTGTTCGCGACCTATTTCCAGATCCGCCGGGCCTTCCACCAGATCTATAAGTACATCGTCGGGCGGTCGATGCCCGTGGCCCGCCTGCGCGGCGCCGTCTGGCAATCGATTTTCACCAGCGATCTACAACGCTATCAGCGGCTGCTCTACAACCGCATGGTCGATTTTATGACCCTCGTCGTCGGCCCCTCCGGCACGGGCAAGGAGCTGGTCGCCCGTGCGATCGGCCTGTCGCGATACATTCCTTTCGATCCCAAGTCCCTGACCTTCGCCGAGGACTTTCGCGGATCGTTTCACCCGCTGAACCTCTCGGCCCTCTCCCCGACCTTGATCGAATCGGAACTCTTCGGCCACCGCCGAGGCGCCTTCACCGGCGCCCTGGAGGACCGCGCCGGCTGGCTGGAGATCTGCCGGCCGTTGGGAACCGTCTTTCTCGATGAAGTCGGGGACATCGACGTCGCCATCCAGGTCAAACTGCTGCGGGTGCTGCAAACCCGGACCTTCCAGCGACTGGGAGACACGCAGACGCGCTATTTCCAGGGCAAGATCATCGCCGCCACCAATCGCGATCTGGCCAAAGAAATGCGTGAGGGGCGCATGCGGGCGGATTTCTACTATCGGCTGTGCTCTGACATGATTGTCACCCCATCGCTGCGGGAGATCCTGCAGGATTGCCCGGACGACCTGCATAACATGGTGATGTTCATCGCCATCCGCCTGACCGAGCCTCCGGCGGACGGCTCCGCCGAGGAATCCGATCCCCGCGCCAAGAGCCGATCCCTAGCCGAGGCCGAGGCCCTGGCCGAACAGGTTGAAAAGTGGATCAGCCACCATCTGGGGCGGGATTACGCCTGGCCGGGCAATTTCCGCGAGCTGGAGCAGTGCGTCCGGAATGTCCTGATCCGGGGCGAATACTTCCCGGCCCGCGTACCGGCGCGAAATGCTCGGGAGGAGTTGGTGGAGCGGATCTATGCCGGCACCCTCACCGCGGATGAACTGCTGCGCTGCTACTGCACCCTCATCCACGCCCAGACCCACAACTACGAAGAAACCGCCCGCCGACTGGGCCTCGACCGCCGAACCGTGAAAGCCAAGATCGATCCCCATCTACTCGATGATCACCCCCAAGCCTGAAAAACAGGAGGGCGAGCCTCCCCGCCAGCCGTGAATCCCGCCACGGCAGGAGCCTCGCCCGCGCGAAAAGTCTCCTATTAACCCAGCTCAAGCACCCGCATCCGGCGGGCAGTAGCTTTCCAGCTCGCTCAGGAACTCGTACAAGGCCGTGCCGGTATTGTGCTCCGGGTCCTCGCCCTGGTGAACCAGGGTAAAGGTCTGCCGATGCGCGGCACAGGCCAGTTCCTGTAACGCCGGCTTGTACTTGCTGCGGGCCAACCAATCGTGGTAGGTGGCCCGGAAGTACCCATACCCGTCGGGGTGTTCCTCAAACCATTCCCACAGGCCCATCGGCGGTCCGAGATGCGAGAGCACATGATCGACTTTACACCACTGGCTCAGATCCTTGGTCAGCCCAATGGGCTCCACCCACATGCGGACCCCGTCGTCTTTTTCAACCGCATCCAGCAGATGTTTGATCTTGATCATGATGCCGCTCCGGTTGATGGTACCAGCCGCTGCACTCACGTCTCTCCTACTTATATTATGACGGATGACCAACTGAAATGTTTACAAAACCGTAGCGTTTCGCGCGAATCTCGCACCGCCTCGATCTCCTCGCAAGCAAGCCCCTGGACAGCCCATGTCCGGCGTGCGCGCAAACGTCTCTCATTCAGCCAATCCCCCGAAAGAAGCAACCATAACGTCTGGGGAAAATAGACAAGATTCTTCTTCCCAGCGCTGCGCTGGTTTGCTATAAGAAAAAACCGTCTAAGAGTGTGGGCTCGGTGAGTGCCCCCAGGAAGCTTGTGATCGTGGTTCGTCCTACCCTAGTCTGCCTTTTTCCTGTATCGACCACTAGTCGGCAGCCTCTTTCGACGGCCCGGAAAGATCTGCCTTTGGCAAGCGGGCCATCCATTACCCATCCCAGGAGCGATCTATGGGTAAGAAGCTCTATGTTGGAAATCTGAAGTACAGCGTTGACAGTTCACAGTTGGAACAGTTGTTCAGACCGCATGGCCAGGTCGTTTCCGCCCAGGTGATCACCGACCGCGAAACTGGCCGCAGCAAAGGTTTCGGCTTCGTCGAGATGGCCAGCGATGCGGACGCAGAGGCTGCCATCGCCGCCTTGAACAATCAGCAGCACGAAGGACGAACCCTCATGGTCAACGAGGCCAAACCCCGCGAAAGCCGTGGCGGCTTCGGCGCCCGCAGCGGCGCCTCCAGCAGCCGCTATTGATTCGACTTTGACTGGGTTGGTGCAGTCGCCCCGATAAACAGCATAGCCCCGCATGTCCATGCGGGGCTGTGTTGCAAGTGCAACCGGAACGCAGACACTCGGGGAGGGCGAGGCTCCCGCCGAGCCGGGATTCCCGGCTCGCCAGAAGACCCGCCCTCCCCAATCTTGAGTCGCATTGTCTTGTTGCGCCACGCCCGAGGCGGAAGCCAGTTTAGAACTTGAAGATCGCGTCCACGCCCAGCGTGTACTGTTCGTGATCCTCGCTATCGTTGAACACCGGCTCGTCGGAGAAGTCCGCCCGAAATTCAGGCCGGAAGAAGAAGTTCCTCAGCACATTGTCTTTCGGGAACGGCGTGACCGTCAGGCCCAGGGTGACTTCGTAGTAGTTGCCCGCCACGCCGATCCGCACTCCGTCGTCATCGCGGAACCACTCGCCGCGACCGTTGAGTGTGAACTGATCGCTGAGCTTATAACCCACATAGCCGGCAATGCCATACCAGTACGCCGTATCCTCATCGGACGCTGCCGACGATGCCCCGCCGATGTCGGCATTGGCGCCGATCGTCAGAGCGTCCGTCAGGGCATACGAGACCTGGAAGTCGAAGACCGTCGTGAAATTGCCCGTGTCATCCGGCTGCTCCGGCCCCGTTACAAACTGGCCAATCACACCCAGCTTCTTATCCGTCGATGTGTATCCAAGCTTGAATTGGTAGCTGGGAGCGCCATTGTTGTCATCGAGGGACTGATCCCAGCCGCGGAAGACGCCGCCTTCCACCGACCAGTTCTGGTTCAACTGGTACGTTGCCACCACCCCCGTGTGCGTAAACGGAATCGCCCAGTTGAACAGATAGCTGTGCGAGAAGAGCGCGTTCGTGGTGGGATTGATCGTTTCCCATCCCATCGGCGTCACAAACTTGCCCGCACGGAGACGCAATCCATTGCCCACCGGAATGGCAAAATCCACATACAACTGATTCAAATCAACCTGATTGCCCGGATCGGTCGGCGAATCGTAGTAGTCGAACAGGCCATTGGAGTGAATAAACCCGGCGTCCGAGCCGTAAATCCATTCCATGCGCCCGCCAATGTCAAACTGCTTCTTGGATGGATCAACCGTGCGTTCCACCGTCAGGTCGAGCTGATCCAACTGCCCTCGATTGTTCTGCGAATCGAACAGCCGCCCGAAGTTCTTGCTGGCACCCGACGTGTTCCACGTATACGAGCCTTCCACAAACCCATACACATTAATGCCCGCCTTCTCGAGAGGATCCGCCGCCCCCACCGTGCCCAGCAATCCCATCAGCGGTGCACGCGGCGCCGGTGCCGTGGCCGGTGCCGTATCAGACGCCAGCATCACCGATTGCTGCTCGCTGGGCGGCGCCGAAGTCGTTTGCGCCCAAAGCGCCGGGCTTGCCAGGAGAGTCGCTGCCGCAGCAGCGGCGATCACACCATTACGCACTACCATTGTGTCTCCTTCCTCTCAAGAGGGGATTCTCTTCGAGCCCAACACCAACAGGTCTCACGGTGCATCGGGCCCACAACCAAGCCAGCGGACTTGCCAAAAATGCCGAACTAAGACGGGCAAGAGCCCATTATGCCTCTTCCATATGCACCCGTCTATACTTTCTCTAGAGCTTGCCCGGTATCTAGGCAATCCCGGCACGTTTCACTCAGCCATATCGCCTCTGAGCAAAGCTCGCGCCGGAAACCGAACAAACTCCACCCTCCCCTGCCGACAAATCCGATCCAACGGAGTATGATTGAGGGTTCAGGAGGACCGAAGAGGAATATGCTGAAGGTCTGGCAACAACCCTTACCCCAAGTCTACCGGGAACTTCCGGAACAGGAGCTTCGTCAGCGCATCGCCGCCGCCAAAGCAGCCATGGGCAAACGGCTCCTCATCCTCGGGCACCACTACCAGCAGGATGCCATCATCGAATTTGCCGATTACCGGGGCGATAGCTTCGAGCTCTCCCGGCGAGCCGCCGAGCAGAAAAACATCGAATATGTCATCTTTTGCGGCGTGCATTTCATGGCCGAGTCCGCTGACATCCTCACGGCCGACTCTGTGAAAGTCATCCTCCCGGACCTGGGCGCCGGCTGCTCCATGGCCGACATGGCCAACCTCGATCAGACCCTCACCTGCTGGGAACAGCTTCAGGAACTCTGCCCCGACCAGACCCTCCTCCCCATCACCTACGTCAATAGCTCCGCCGCCATCAAAGCTTTCGTGGGCCAGCACAGTGGCGCCGTCTGCACCAGCAGCAATTGCCGCAATGTTCTGGAGTGGGCATTGCAGCAGGGCAACGGCAAGAAGGTCAAGGTCCTCTTCCTCCCCGACCAGCACCTGGGCCGAAACACCGCGTATGCCATGGGCTATCCCCTGGATCGCATGGCCGTCTGGGACCCTCAGCAAGACCTGGGCGGCAACGACGAGCAAAAACTGCGCGAGGCCGATTTCGTCCTCTGGAAAGGCCACTGCTCCGTCCACGCCCTGTTCCGTCCGGAGCACGTCGATCAGGTCCGCACCAAGTACCCCCAGATGAAGGTGATCGTGCACCCCGAGTGCAAATGGGAGGTCGTGCAGAAGGCCGACCTGGCCGGCAGCACCGCCTTCATCGTAAAAACCATCGAAGCCGCCGCCCCCGGCAGCGAATGGGCCATCGGCACCGAGGTCCACCTGGTCAACCGCCTCAAGCAGCAACACCCGGAGCAGAAGATCCTCGTCCTCAGCGAGTGCCAGTGCCTCTGCACCACCATGTACCGCATCGACCTGCCCCACCTCTGCTGGGCCCTGGAAAACCTCGTCCAAGGCAACGTGGTCAACCAGATCAAGGTCGACCCCGAAACCCGCCAATGGGCGACGATCGCCCTGGAGCGAATGCTGGCCATCAAAGGCACCGGCAGCCCCATCGCCAATAAGAAACCGACTTAACCCGCCCCCACGCCGGGTTCGGAGCGCAGCGACGACCCGGATCACCCGTGTCCTGCGCGATTCCTGAGCAGCGGCCCCCGCCATCGCGCGCCCTGCAGGCGGCATCAACTGGAATATCCCGCGTTTTCGGACTGGCACTACCCTTGTTAAGGCAAGACGTGCTTAGAATTCTCCCCATCCTCCTCCTCGTCGCATGCGCCGGCTGCGTCACCCCCGGCAACACCCACTCAACCTGGAACGCTTGGGCTCAGCATCAGGGTGGCCTGCTCCACGATCAGCGGGAGACGCGTGCCATCACAGCCCTCGCCAAGCTTCGTGCAGGCTCGATCCGTGGCAATCTCACCATCCACGTGTTGGATTCCAACACGCCCACCGCCTACGCCTGGCCCAGCGGCGATATCTTCGTCACCCGCGCCCTGCTGGATGTGCTTCCATCCGATGACGAGCTGACCGCCGCCATCGCGCACGAAGTCGGGCATCTGGTCGCGGATGGCCACTGCCGCACCATCATGACCCTCGGCGGCAGCAAGCGATCGGGCCAAGATGCCGAAGCCCGCGCCGATGACCTGGCCCGTCACCTCCTGCAGACCGCGGGCCTGCCGTCCGATTCCCTGCTCCATGCCCTGCAGAAAGTTCAAGCCAGCCCGCGGCTGTCCGCCTCCTGCCGCTGCGGACTCCAGCATCGCATCGAGCGACTCTCCACCCACCGACCCAGCGTCCCCTAGCTTCCACGCCGGGGCATAGCGCAGCGCCGCCCCGGCTTCAGCCGCCCCGGCTCCCCCCCGTGTTTTTCTCCTCATTTAGCTGCAAATCCCCACATTCCGGCCATACGTTTGCATGAAGATCCTCCGTCTTCTGAGCGGAGGCCCTTATGAACCCAAAGACACTAACCGCGATCTTGGCCGGAGTTGCATTGGGAGCCACGCTACTGCTGACTGGCTGCACGACGGAAACCGGCGGCCAATCCCCCTACGCCCTGACAGGCCCGGAACGCCAGCCGGCTTTCAAACAGGACCCGGCCGGCCGATTCGTGCCCGTTCAGTTGGCTGAGCAGAACGCGGCCCTCAAGGCCCCATAAAATGCAGCGAGCCTGAGGCCCGCACGTCCGAACAGCATAACTGCGCAAGGGCGAGGCTCCTGCCGAGCCGGAATCTCCCGATAAACCACGACTCGCCGGGAAACGCGTTCCCTCACTCTCGCTTTGTTTTCCCCTTCTTGCCAAAGCTGAGGCAACGCACATCATTTCAGTTGCCCCTGCCTCATCCATATCGTACGTCTTTCCATGGAATGTGATTTCAAGTTGAACAGGAGGCATCACATGGCTGGCGTACGTAATATGAATCTCTGCTCCATGATCGAAACGCTTGAGGACCGGCAGTTGCTGTCGGCGTCACCCATATCGCTCCGCGGCGGGAATCTGACGATCCACGGAACCCGCGGCAACGATACCATTGAGTTCGTGGTCGTCACCCCGACCACTCCGGATACGCAGCAGGATCCCCAGACCTCAACGGACCAACAGACTCCCCAGGACCCTCTGGCCCCCACCGACCCAGAGACAACCCAGGACTCCCCGGCTCCCGCGGATACAACAACTCCGCCCGCCGAGCCTGCCCCACAGCTCAAGGTCGTCTTCAACAGCGGCCAGGCCAATGCTCGAGAACAGACTCTCGATATGACCAAGGTCAAACGCATCTTGGTCAATGCCGGCCAAGGCAATGACAAGATCACCTTCGATCCGTTGTTCACCTATGGCGATTCACAACTGATCGGCGGCCCCGGCGATGACATCATCATCGGTGGCGCCGGCAAGGACAAGATCTTCGGCAACCAGGGCAATGACTCGCTCAACGGCGGCGCCGGCAACGACTGGATCAACGGCGGCGCCGGGGACGATGACCTGACTGGCAACGATGGCCAGGACGTCATCATCGGCGAAAGCGGTAACGACGACTTCGTCGGCACCGATGGCACCCGCGAAGTCAAGGACAAAGGTGCCGCCGATAACGGCGACAACGTCCTCGGGGCAAAGAAACGTTCTCATCGAACCCGGGTCTTCGCATAAGCCAGTCGCCGTACGCAAGGGGGATAAGCATAGAGCGCGGGAGCGAGCCAGTACGTGTCGCCCCCGCCGCTTTTTTCCTCGCCCGCGGCTGAATCCTGTTTGTCCCATAAACACCAAAGCCCACGGACAACCGTCCGTGGGCTTTGGTGTTTCTCAATATAAGCAATATTCCTAGTTCCCGTTCAATCGTTGCCGCACGTATTCCGCACGGGCCGCCCGCCGCAGATCCCCTTCCAGCTTCCGCCCCTGGATCTTCTGCAAGTGGGCCGGCTGCGTCAGCAAAAATAGCTCGTTCAGCGTCCGCAGATCGATGTCCTTCACCCGTCCCAGGTTCACGCCCATGCGCAGATGGCTCAGCAGGAACAGCGTCTCTTCGCTGGCCAGCATCCGTGCAGACCGCAGCAGCCCCAGCGCCCGGCAAACCTTGTCATCCAGCGCCACCGTCCGATCGTTCAGCAGCGTCCGCCGGGCATGGTGTTCATAGTCGATGATCTTGGGAATGACCTGCAGCTTGAACTCGCTGATGATCTCCTCTTCGCTCTTGCCCAGCGTCGTCTGGTTGGAGATCTGGTAGAAATCCCCCGTCGCTTCGGTCCCCTCGCCATACAGCCCGCGAACCGCCAGGCGCAGCTCCTTGGCAGCCCGGAAAACCTTTTCAATCTCCCCGGTGAGCTTCAACGCCGGCAA
>JBLNDH010000509.1:0-26177 GCA_050261455.1 Bacillota bacterium | reverse complement strand
TATGCGGACCTCCGGGCTATGACCCCGGAGAAGAGTCGCAAAACCGCGTTTCCAGCTCAGGAATGAGGGTAGCGAAAAGGCGTGGCCAACTGGAGAAGCAAAACAGGCCAGCCACAAATGGCTGGCCTGCAAATGCTTAAGTGGCGGGGGGAGGATTCGAACCTCCTTCCGCTTTTTGCATAAGCAATTAGCCAGTATATCCTTATAGTTTTTGAATCCCATCGCATGTACCGGAATAAGATGGGCGTTACCGGAATTAGGGTCGACAACTAGCTTGAAGTGGCCTGGGCCACTTTGCTGACCGAACTCGGCGTCATCAACTGCAGCCCAACCGTCGCCCGCGGCGTCCATCATAGCCGCAGAAGTGGCAGTTAATCACGGTGAAGTACGTTTGGGCCTTTGGTCTCGGCTGCATGGGCATGAGCGTCTTTCACGGCCCGAAGGACAACCAGGAGATGATTTTGCCGATTCGAACTGCGGCGGAACGCAGCGTCACCAATACACACTTTCTAGCGGCTCAATCGCATCCGATAGCCTACACGTACATAGGACTGCCGTTGTGAGAGGTACTACCAGTCAGGGCAATGGTACTCTCATCCCACTGCAGGCATCACGCCACACGATCTTGACGACTGGCAGCGGAGTGATTGCAGAGCATAATCAGCACCAGCGAGACCGCGGACAGAGCAAAGGCCGCTGCGGTGGCGTTGGCCAGGTTTCCTTGCTCGTAGGCGGAGTAGATGGAAATGGGCAAGGTCAGGCGTCCCGGTTGCCAACCGAAGACCATGATGGTGGCGCCGAACTCACCGAGAGCGCGGGCGAACGCCAGAAGCGTGCCACTGGCAATCCCACGTCGGGCAAGGGGCAGGCTCACATGCCATAGCATCTGCAGGCCACTGGCGCCCATCAGGCGTGCCACGTCTTCCAGTTCCCGGTCAACCGAAGCGAAGCCCGCTTTGGAGGGCATGTAGATCATCGGCAAAGCCACAATGGCCGACGCCAGCACCGCACCCTCAAAACGGAAGACGATGGAATAGCCAAAGGCGTTAAACAGCCAATGCCCCAGCCATCCCTGTGCTCCCAGGGTCATGACAATCAGGTAGCCGACAACCGTCGGCGGCAGCACCAGCGGCGTCATGACGACCGTCTCGATCAGGCTCTTCCCAACAAAGCGTTGACGAGCCATCACGAACGCCAAAGGCAGAGCCAGCAGGCCAGCCAATGCAGTTGCGGCGATCGCGATCCGCACAGACAACAAAAAGGGGGCAAGGACATGGCTCATGGGGATGTCTCCTCAACATCAGGATCCGACTCCACAACAAAGCCCTTGTTGGCGAGGATTTCACGGGCTTTCCGACTGGACAGATAATTCAGGAAGCGTTTGGCTGCCGCCTGCCTGCGACTCGCTTTCACCACAACGGCCGGATATTGGATGGGATCATGCCAGGAGCAATCGGCAGTGGCAACAATACGTACCTTGCTGCCCGGTTGCTTGGCGTCGGTTGCATAGACAACGCCGGCGGCGACTTCTCCGCGGCCAACGTAGTCCAGCACTTGCCTGACATTCGAGCCATAAACAACTCGATCGGCGACCAGATCGGCCAGCTTTAGAGTCGTCATCACCTGCATCGCATACTGGCCAGCGGGGACCGTTTGGGGCTCGCCGATAGCCAATCGCCCGTAGCGGGAATCGGTCAGATCCTTGAAGGTGGAAGGAGCCCGCTTGGCATTGGCAGGGACGATGAGTACCAGAGCATTGCCGGCGACAATACGTCGAGTGGTGTCATCCACCAAGCCCAGGGCGCTCAGGTCATCCACCTGTTTCCCCGCAGCGGAAATGAAGAGGTCCACCGGAGCGCCGCTCTTGATTTGGGCCATGAGCTGCCCCGATGAGCCGAAGCTGAAGTTGACCCGCTCGCTTGTATCGGCTTCATAGGAGCGGGCGATATTGTCCATGGCTTCCTTTAGGCTGACTGCGGCGCTGACGGTAATAGATTCGGCAACTACAACGGTTGAAAAGAGAAGGACGATGATCAGCGCGAATAGACGCAGCATGGATTTTCCTTTCACGTTGCGTGGCCGGCATGTGGGTACAGGTCACGCAAGTCAGCGGCCGATAGCGAGCGGCGCTCTCGGGCTGCAACCGACCGTACCTGCGCCAGGAGGTCCCGGGCTTGCCGTGGTGCCAGATAGATGCCCAATTGGGAAAAACGGTACGCCAGGGCCGCTGATCCGGAATGCTTGCCAATCACCAGTTCGGAGGGTGCTCGGCCGACTTCGCAGGGGTCGAAGGGTTCGTAGGTAGCACGATCGGCCAGGAGCCCCTTGCAATGGATGCCCGACTCGTGTTGAAAGGCAGCCTGGCCAGTGATGGGCTTGGAACAGTGGATGGGCCGTCCAGAAGCGATCGCTACCAGGGAACACAGTGCAGCCAGTTGCGTGGTATCAATGCCACATTCCAGGCCGAGTGAAACGCGCATTGCCATGACCAGTTCCTCCAGCGGCGCGTTCCCGGCCCGTTCTCCCAATCCATTGACGGTGACGCTGGCGGAGTCAGCGCCGCCTTGAATGGCAGCCAGGGTATTGGCGGTGGCCATGCCCAAATCATCATGGCCGTGGAACTCCAGACCAAGATGAGGCAGCTCCGCCCGCAATGTCGAAAAGACGGCAAACGTCGTGAGCGGGTCCCAGACGCCGACGGTATCGGCCAAACGAAGGCGGAAAACACCGGCGTCTGCTGTGGCATGGGCAAACTCGTGGAGAAAGGTCCGATCGGCGCGGGAGGCGTCTTGGGCACCCACCGAAACGAAAGCAAAGTGTTCGCGTGCATGAGTAACCACCGTGCGCAATGTGGCCATGACCCACTGCATCGACTTCCCCATAGCGGCCAGGTGAATGGTCGATACGGGAAAGGAGATGTGCACGGCGGGTACGCGGCACGCGACGGCTTGGTCGATATCGTCTATACGCGCACGGCACCACGCAGTCAGCCTACAGCAAAGCTGCAGATCAGCGACCGCTTGGATATCGGCGACCTCCTCCTCGCCCATAGCGGGGGTGCCGATCTCAAGTTCCGGCACCCCCATGTGTGCCAGCATGGACGCGATGGCAAGTTTCTCGGCCCGGGGGAAAACAACACCGGCCGCCTGTTCACCATCGCGGACCGTGGTGTCGATGAGCCAGAGGTTGGAAGAGGATGCTCTAGAGTCTGCCATGGCATTGCCTTGACGAGTGGTTTTTGGGGCCTATTTCATGAGATACTGCTCCGCGGCCTTGCCCTGCTCCATGGCATCGAGGATCTCATCAATAGCGGATTCGTCCACGTTACCATACCAGTGGCCGTCGGGATAGACGATCATGGCCGGGCCACGATCGCAGACCTTCAAGCATCCGGTCATGGAGACCATGACGTCGGTCATGCCGCGGTCGTTGAGCTCCGACTCGAGGTATTGGAGCAGATCCGGGGCGTTCTTCTTGAAACAAGCACCCTGGGGGGTGCCGTTGGCACGGAAGCTGGCGCAGACCATGATGTGTTTCGCTGGCTTTTGCATTGTACGTATCCTTTGCGGTAACGAATGTCTGAAGCGAGGTCACCCGCAGCCGCCGCCGGTGCCGGTGCACCCTTCGCCGCAGCCGCGCGACTGCCTTTTGCGAAGACCATTCAGGTCTCCACCGCGGTAAATCGTTTGAAGCCCCTCTTCGATGACGCCTTCCATTTCGACGACCCGGATCCCCTTCACGGCAAGGATGGATCGTGGGGTTGGACCAATGCCACTGACGAGAATGGCCCGGCAATCCTTGAGCAGCTCCGCCAGTTCCAGCCAACGCTGTCCACCGAGACCGGCGGCGGGCGTCTCCCGCAACTCAAGATGCTCGAAACCGTCGGGGGTCTCTTTGAAGATCCACAAGTTCGAGGCTTCACCTAGGTGCTGGTTCACGAGCATCCCCTCCCAACTGGCCACGGCGACGTAAGGCCGATGCTCGATCGGAACATCTGAGCTATTGGCACAGGCCTCAAGGCAAGGAGCAAAGCGGGCGCTGTGGTCGCGGCCCAGCAGGCCGACAGCATCGGAGCGGCACCGCGTGCAGTGCGACATCTGGGGGAGGAATATCGCAGCGCCGCGCCGGATCTCATCGATCCTGTGGGGCGAGGGTTGCTCGACGTTTTCGAATACGGTATCTCGCGTGGGATAGAGCGGCATGCAGTTGAGCAAGTCGGCGCCGAGTTCCGCGACCTCCTTGGCCACGTCCAGAATGTGCTCATCGTTGATGCCCGGGATGATGATCGCGTTAATCTTCACGGTGATGCCGTGGGCTTTGAGGCCTCGGATGGCGTCAACTTGGCGTTGCAGCAAGAGCCGGGCCGCATCGATGCCGCGGTAGATGGTGCGTCCATCGCGCACCCAGGCGTAGATGTTGGCACCGATCTGGGGATCAACGGCGTTGACCGTGATGGTCACGTGGCTGACCTGAAGCTTGGCCAGCTCCTCGACGTAGGGGCCGATGTTCAGGCCATTGCTGGCGACGCAAAGGAGCATCTCGGGGTAATCTTCGCGAACCCGGCGAAGCGTCTCCATGGTTCGTTCGGGCTCGGCGAAGGGGTCGCCCGGGCCGGCAACTCCGGCCACGGAGACCCTGGCCTCCCGGGCCATGACCTTGTGGAGATACCTGATCGCCTGCGTGGGAGCGAGGATAGCGCTGGTTACGCCGGGACGGCTTTCATTCATGCAATCGTATTTGCGGTTACAGAAGTGACACTGGATGTTGCATTTTTCGGCAACGGGCAAATGGACGCGTGCGCAGTGGCTGCGGACGTTGGGGTTGAAACACGGGTGTTGTGACACATCCAGGGGCATGATGGACTCCTTTGGCGATTCACATGTAGCTGTATCCGACGGACGAATCTTCTTGTTTGTGCTCGATCAGCGCGTTGACGATGCGATCAAAGAGCTGCTGAGCCCCGCGATATCCCAGGTGCATGATGCGGTGGCCTCCAAAGCGGTCGTGGATGGGGAAGCCAACGCGGACCAAGGGCGCGCCGAGCTTGCGGGCGATGGCGTAGCCTTTGCTGCTGCCGATCAGCAGATCCGGAGCCAGCTGCGCAGCTGACTCTGCGACCTCCGCGAAATCGGCGCCTTGGCGAACCTGGATCTGGGAGGCGATCTCCGGTGCCACGGCGTGAATGCATTCGCCGAGACGTCCGCTCTCGCCGCCGGAGACACAGAGGACGGGCACGATGCCAACCTCGGCCAGAAAAGCGGCCAGGCCGACCACCAGGTCTTCCTCGCCGTAGACAATGGCGCGTTTACCGAAGACGTACTTGTGACCATCAACGTAGGCATCGATCAGCCGGCCACGTTCGAGCGCGTGCTTGATGGGCACGGGCCGGCCTGTGACTTCCCGCAGGGCGCCGAATAGGGCATCGGTTTCGTGAACACCGATGGGCAAACCCAAGCGGATGTTGCGGACTGCAAAGCGATCTTCCAGTAGCGAACCGGCGCCTTGATCGGGAGCGAGGGTCCGTCCGAACTCCAGGCTGGCGCGGGCCGAGCCCAGGGCACGCAACGAGGCCAAGGGGGTGCCCCCGCGGGCGAGCGGCTTGTATTCCGCCCAGCTTTCGCCGTCCAGCGTTTCTGAGTAGTCGGGCAATACGGTGCTGGAGAGCCCCCAGTCGGCCAGGATTTCCTTCAAATGACGAAGGTCGGCTGCGGAGACGAACCCCGGAAAGAGGTTGATGTGCCCGTTTTTGGCGCCGCCTTCGGCGAAGGCATCGGCGACGGCGCGAACGGCGGCATGGAAGCCGTCCATGTGCGTGCCGCGGTAGCTGGGCGTTGAAACATGCAGGAGAACCGGACTCTTCGCTGGAGCGGCTCCCCGCAATTGACGAAGCATCAGGGGCAGATCCTCGCCGATGGTCTCGCTCAGGCAGGTGGTGGCCACCCCGATGAGGGAAGGTTTGTACTGTCTGACGACATTATCGACGGCCATGCGCAGGTTCTCGGCGCCGCCGAAAATGGTGCTGGCTTCGGTGAAATTGGAAGACGCGACGTCGATAGGCTCCTTGAAATGGCTGATGATGTAACGGCGGATGTAGGTTGAGCAGCCCTGTGAGCCGTGAAGCAACGGCATCGCTCCTTCGATGCCACGAAAGACCATGCAAGCGCCCAGGGGCGAACAGAGTTTGCACGCATTGCGAGTTGCCGTGAAATCACTCTCTTGTGCTTGAAGCATCGGACACCTCAGGCAAATGAAGGGTTGCTCAACACAGGAAGCGACACCCGTCGGCATTTCTGCCGGCGCGGGACCAGCTTCCACACAGGGCTCATGACCGAGCCATACACTTCCTTGGCGAAGTTCAGCATTCCGGAGAAGCCAGCCAGGGGTTCTTTGCGCTCGTGGTTGTGGTCACAGAACGCCACGCCGAGCTTATAGGCGATAGGGCGCTCCTTGACGCCGCCAATCAACAGGTCCACGTCCTTCTCCACGATGAACCGGGATAGCTCCAATGGATTGGAGTCGTCGGCGATGATGGTGCCATGATCGCACAGATCCTTAAGCTGCTGATAGTCGTTGGCGTTGCCGGTTTGCGAACCGACCATGACCGTCTGCATCCCCAGCAGCCGAAGGGCTTTGACCAGGGAAAACGCTTTGAAGGCGCCGCCGACGTAAATGGCGGCCTTTTTGCCTTGAAGCGTGCGGCGGTACTCCCGGAGCTTGGGATAGACCGCCGCCACCTCTTCCCGCACCAGATCCTGGGTATGGCGAAGGATCTGCGGATCGTTGAAGAACCGAGCCGCGGCGTAGAGCGATTCGGCCATGTCCTCAAGGCCGAAATAGGAGACGCGAATGAACGGCGTGCGATATTTCTCCTCCATCAACTTGGCCAGGTAGGTCATGGAGCCCGAGCACTGCACCAGGTTCAGCGCCGCACCATGGGCTCGGCGGATATCATCGACGCGACCGTCGCCGGTGATGCAGGCGACCACGTCGAGGCCCATGCGACGGAAGTACTCGCGAATAATCCAGACTTCGCCGGCGATGTTGAAATCGCCGAGGATGTTCACACTGTGCGGGCGTATCCCATCGGTCGGCGCGGTCCCGACCAGCTTGAAGAGAGCGCTACACGCGGCGGCATAGCCATCCTTCTTGGTGCCCTTGAAACCTTCGGAGTGCACCGGCAGCACGGGGATTCCTTTTTCCCCGCTGACGTTCCTGCACACCGCCTCCACGTCATCGCCAATCAAGCCGACGATGCACGTGGAGTAGACGAAAGCGGCCTTGGGGTGGTAAGCGTCGATTAACTCGGAAAGGGCCCGGTGTAGCTTGTTGGCCCCGCCGAAGATGACGTCCTTCTCCCGCAAATCGGTCGAGAAACTCAAGCGATGAAGCTGTGGCCCAGAAGAGAGCGCGCCGCGGATATCCCAGGTATACGCCGCGCACCCAATCGGGCCATGGACCAGGTGCAAGGCGTCGGCGATCGGGTAGAGCACCACCCGCGAGCCGCAGAAGACGCAGGCCCGCTGGCTGACGGACCCGGCCAGGCTCTGCTTATCACAGGCCATATTGAATGGCTCTTGGCCATTGCGATGAACTTGATTCTTTCGGCCCGCGAGGATGTCAAACATCGTGCACCTCGTCGCGTTACATGCTCAAGTCGCACTACATGACCAACTCGAAACGCTCTTCCGACGCATCCCGGTCCTGGCGATCCATGAAGGCATTCAGGATCTTTTCCAGGAGACGCATGCCGCCGCGATAACCGACCGTCGGGAAGTAGGAGTGGCCGACGCGATCGAGGATCGGGAATCCGTAGCGTACAAACGGAATATCCTCGTCCCGGGCAATGTACTTCCCGTAGGTGTTGCCAATGATCAGGTCCACCGGCTCGTTCTTGATCCACTGGTGCATCAGGAACATGTCGGCACCGGGGCCCTGCCGAACCTGGGCATTGGGCACGGCCTCTTTGAGGATCGCATCCATCTTGCTCTCGAACTTCTTTCCGGGTGTCCCCGTCACGATGTAGATCGGCCTCATGTCCAGCGTGACAAGGAATTCGCTCAGCGAGACCAGCTGATCGGGATCGCCGAAGATCGCTACCTTCTTGCCATAGAAGTACTGGTGCATATCGGTGATCATGTCCACGAGCTGGCCGCGTTCGGTGATGATCGAATCGGGCACCACCACGCCCGCCATCTGTCGCAGGGCATCAACGAAGCGATCGGTCGCCAGGAGCCCGATGGGCAGGTCAAGCACCTCGCATTTCACGTGGCACTTGGCATCCAGCGCCTCGGCGGCCGGGCTGGAGGCCACTTCCCCCAAGGCGATCGTCCCCATGCTGTCCCCCGTGCTCTTAAGCTCATCAATGGTGACGCCACCCTTAGGGTACATCTCATGCCGGCCCGTTTGCGGCGCATCCAGCACACCCGAGGTATCCGGGAACATCACCGTTTGGATGCCCATCTCCTCTGCCAGGCCGCGGATCTCTCGCATATCCGCAGGCTCCACCCAGCCGGGGATCAGGTTGATCTGATTGCGCCGAACGTCTGTGGTCTGTGTGAAATACTTCACCATGGCTCGGGTCATGTTGGCAAAGCCCGTGACGTGCGAGCCAATGTAGCTGGGTGTGTTGGCGTGAATGACGTACCTGCCCTCCGGGATTCTTCCCTCGTCCCTGGCCTTGGCGATGATCTGCGGGAGGTCGTCGCCAATCGTCTCCGAAAGACAGGTGGTATGGATGGCGATCACGTCCGGCTTGTACACGGTGAAGATCGTGTCGATAGCCTGGAGGAGGTTGGCCTGCCCGCCGAATACCGAACTGCCTTCAGTGAACGAGCTGGTGGCGGCCATGACCGGCTCCTTGTAGTGCCGCGTCAGGGTGCTCCGGTGATAAGCACAACACCCCTGCGAACCATGGCTATGAGGCAGGCATCGGTGGATGCCCAGGGCCGCATAGAGTGCGCCGATCGGTTGACACGTCTTGGCCGGGTTGATGGTCAAAGCTTCGCGCTCAACGACTGACTTGGGAGTATGTCGCAACAGCATGGTCGGATTTCCTTCGCAACGTCCTGGGTAGGGTGTGCCTCAACACAACCCGTTGAAATTGCCTGATAGACGGCGTGTTGACGCACGCCTCACGTTTCACCGCCGGGCCACAGTGCCGGCGAGCTCCGGGTGCACCTGCCAGGGGGCTTTAATGTGCTGCCAGATCCTGGTGTTCACCATCCGATCGATCTCGCGGTAGAAGTTGATCGCCCCTCGGAACCCTGCGTATGGGCCGCCGTAGTCGTAGCTGTGCAGCTGCTTGCACGGAATGCCCATCTTCTGCACCGCGTATTTCTCCTTGATTCCGGCGCAGAACACGGCCGGCTTGTACAACTGAATCATCCGCTCGGCTTCATGCTGGCTGATGTCGTCGATGACCAACGCGTCCTTGTCCATCTGAACCATCATGCCGTCGTATTCCTTGAACTCGTAACCCTGCTCCTTGAGGGCCTTAAGTTGTTCTTCCGTCTTGCGAGGCCGATAGCGTTTCGGGTCGGGCGCAACTTCGATCTCCTCGATATTGCGGCTGTCGGCATCCACTTTGATAGTGGGCAACACCCGCCGACCTTCGTAGTCGTCGCGGTGGGCGAACTCGTAGCCGGCCGCCACGGTTTTCATGCCAATCTCGGTAAAGAGCGTCTGATAGTGGTGGGCCCGCGAGCCGCCGACAAACAGCATCGCCGTCTTCCCCTCGCATCGCGACTTCACCTCATCCTGCACCACATTGACCGCGGGCATCTCGGCCTCAATCACCTTCTCCACACGCTCAATGAGCTCTTCGTTCTCAAAATACTTGGCGATCTTTCGCAGCGACTTGGCAGTGCCTTCGGCGCCGATGAAGTTCACCTTGATCCACGGGATCCCAAATTTCGTCTCCATCATGTCTGCGACGTAGTTGATGGAGCGGTGGCACATGACGGCATTCAGGTCGGCCGTGTGCGAGTTGGCAAACTTGTTGTACGTGGAGTTGCCGCTGAAGGTCGCCACCAGCTTGATTCCGCAGCGATCAAAGAGTTCCTCCAGCTCAAAGGCGTCGCCGCCAATGTTGTACTCGCCCAGCAGATTGATCTTGAACTTCTCCGCATGAGGCGTGTCATCCAAGCCGACGATGTGCCGGAACAGCTGGTTGTTGGCAATGTGGTGCCCGGCCGACTGACTCACGCCCTTGTACCCTTCGCAACTAAAGCCAAAGACGTTGATGCCCAGCTTTTCCTTCATCGCCCGCGCCACGGAGTGGACATCATCGCCAATCAACCCCACCGGACAGGTGGAGAAGATCGCGATGGCCTTAGGATGAAACAGGTCATACGCCTCCTGGATGGCGGCTTTGAGCTTCTTTTCGCCGCCAAAGATGATCTGATCCTCCTGCATATCCGTGGAGAAGCAGTACGTCATGTAGTTCTCGTCCGTGAGCGTCTCAGGGTGTGTCTGGTTGCGCCGGGTCAACCAGCTGTAGAATCCGCACCCGATCGGGCCATGCGTGATATTGACGATGTCCCGTGTCGGCCCGAGCACCACGCCCTTGCAGCCGGCGTAGGTGCAGCCTCGCTGGGTGATGATGCCGGGGATCGTACGCGTGTTGGCCTGTATCTCGTGAGGAGCCGCCGGATCGTTGACGACCATCGCCTTGGCACGCTTGCGGGCCACCTTGGTCGGATAGGATTCGAGCAACTCGTCCTTAACAACATTCGGATCAGGGCTCGGGCCCGAACCGGCACTTGGGAGTCCATTATCGGCCATGAGATTACGTCCTTCCTGTGGCAGGGGCTTAGCTGGCCCATGCATCCTTTCTTAAACCGTTTCATCCAGCGCGGTATCGCCTTGTTCTCCGGTACGCACGCGGATCGCATCCTCGCAGGGCATGACAAACACCTTGCCATCCCCCGCATGCCCCGTCTGGTTTGCTTTTATCAACACTTGCACCACCGTGAGGACCAACTCATCAGGGACAACCAAGTCCAGCAGTCGCTTGGGAATGAGCTTCAAGCTTCCCAACTGGCTGATGGCTTCTTCCTGGCCCTGTTCAGCGCCTTTAAGGATGCGGAAATCGACATTTCCTTTGCCTCGCCCGAACACCGGGCAGGCGTTGAAGGAACTGATGCCTGCATCGGCCAGTGCCTTCTTGGTCTTGTTCATCATGTTCATTCGAATGACCGCCAGAACCTCTTTCATGGCCGTTCTCCATCTGTGCGGCGCGCACCTTCTCCGCCTGCGCGAGCTCGCACCCATGCCTCACTTGTGATATCTCTGGTTACGCGGCAAGTGATCTAGACTGCCGTCGCCTCGGTCTTGGCGGTCGCGGAACCAGCTTTCTCACAAACGCCGGAACTGACCGTATACACCTCTTCCACCGGCGTTACAAAGATCTTGCCATCGCCAAAGGCACCTTTGCTGCCAGTGCGCGCCGACTGGATGATCGTCTGGATCACAAACTGCTTGTCTTTTCGTGGCACCTGGATGTAAAGCAGTTCCTTGGGCAGTTCGTCGTAGTAGACGTCTCCGACTTTCAAGCCCCGCTGTTTGCCCCGGCCATAGACGTGACACTTGGTCACCGCCGGGAACCCAGCCTCCATCAGCGCTGCCAGCACGGCATCACTCTTCTCCGGTCGAACGATCGCGCGAATCATGATCATGTGAGTATTCCTTGCACCCGTTGATTGTCCCGAAGCGTCCCATTCTTAGCCGATTCCTGCCCTACGCCGCGATCCCGTACTGGATGAGCATCTTCTCCAGCGAGTCAATTGATAGCGGCTTGGGGATGACAAACATCCCGTTGCCGTCGATGGCGCGGGCGAGCTTGCGGTACTCGTCGGCCTGCCCGCAGGCCGGGTCGTAGTCGATCACCGTCTTGCGATTGATTTCCGCACGCTGTACGACGTTGTCGCGCGGCACGAAGTGGATCATCTGCGTGCCCAGAAGCTTGGCGAACTCCTGGATCATTTCCTTTTCGTTGTCGCACTTGCGGCTGTTGCAGATCAGTCCACCGAGGCGAACGCCACCGGCCTGAGCAAACTTCACGATCCCCTTACAGATGTTGTTGGCCGCGTACATCGCCATCATCTCCCCCGAGCAGACGATGTAGATCTCCTGGGCCTTGCCCTCGCGGATAGGCATGGCAAACCCGCCACACACCACGTCGCCCAGCACGTCGTAGAAGACGTAGTCGAGATGCTCATCCTCGTCGTAGGCGCCGAGCTGCTCGAGGAGGTTAATCGAAGTGATGATCCCTCGCCCGGCGCACCCCACGCCGGGCTCGGGGCCGCCGGACTCGACGCACAGCGTCTTGCCATAGCCGCAGCTCCGCACATCCGCCAGGTCCACGTCTTCACCCTCTTCCCGCAGTGTGTCCAGCACGCTGCGCTGAGCGAGCCCGCCCAAGAGAAGCCGAGTGGAGTCGGCCTTCGGGTCGCATCCCACGACCATCACTTTCTTGCCCATCTCGGCCAGCCCCGCCACTGTGTTCTGGGTCGTTGTTGACTTGCCGATACCGCCCTTGCCATAGATTGCCACCTTGCGCATACACAAACTCCTTGTCTGGCGACAGTAGTCGCTTTGTCTGTTTTGTTTGGATTAACGGGGATTTCGTGGCGTCACTGCTGTCGCCACGTGCGGGGCTGTTTCTGAGGGCTGGCCAACCACGTCCATCCAAGGCCTTGCACCCATGCACTCCGCAGCGGATTGTTACAGTCGCTTCTCATCGGCCTGCCCGCTTGGTAGTGCAATTGTCGTGCCATGTTCAAAAAAGGAGTAAACACTCTTTTGTCGCTCAAAATCCAAGGGGGCCGTCGATACCCGAGTGCCAGTATCTAGGCAGGAGCCGTTTTCCTGTGTATTAATTGAGCAGAAAGTGGCTTCGGCGTACCAACCTCGCCCGCACAGCGAGTTCGCGACTCCTTGAGAGACACCACACGATGGCACAAGGCGAAATCCGCATTGACACGGCACGGGTAGAGGATCTTCCCGCGTTGGTACTTCTCCTACGGGAGCTTTTCACAATCGAACAGGATTTCTCGGCCGACTCGGCGCGGCAGGAGAAGGGCTTGCGGCTGCTGTTGGAGCATCCCGATCGCGCAGCGATCATGGTTGCCCGCGATTCCACGGGTCGTGCCATCGGAATGGTCAGCGGGCAAATCGTTATTTCAACTGCCGAGGGCGCCCCCTCTGTGTGGATTGAGGATCTGGTCGTCGCCGGGCCATACCGAGGCCATGGGCTTGGCCGGACCCTTCTCCAGCAAGCAATACAGTGGGCAGGGTCCAAAGGCGCGACTCGCGCGCAGTTGCTGGTGGATCTCGACAACCACCCCGCCCTCGACTTTTACACTCATCTGGGTTGGCAGGCGACACGCCTGGGCATGCGACGGTGGCGTCTTGAGCCGCCGGACTCGGAATCGAAGGAGAACGGCATGCCGGCCATTTGCAGAGCGTTCAGGTCCCGATAGACAGTCCGCTCCGAAACCTCCAGCTCGACGGCGAGTGATCGTGCCGTGTGCCCATCGCGAACGCGAAGGAGCGTCAGCAGATGGATAAGGCGAGAGAGCCGTAGCGTGGACATGGTCACCCCATTGCAGAAGCCCATGGCTTTATCATGCTAACCGCCGCCTTGTTCTCCAAGGGTTCTGGCAAGATTCTCTGCAGGCCACTGACAGCTTGTTGTCAGTGCGGACCAGTAGAGTTCGTGCGGATGGCTGCGTATGACAACCGCGAACCGGAAAACATCCCGCTCACACGATACCGCCGAATCCAGCCACTGGGTGGATCTGCTCTTTCCCGCCCACGGCGCCGCGATCCCGCGGTGGCATGGACATGCGGTGTACCAAGCCATTGCGAACCAGGGCATCTCATTGGGGCAGGTCCATGGGATCGGCGTGTTTCCAATTCGCGGAGATCGGGCCGAGGCTGGGACACTGCTGTTACGGGATGACTCGGTGCTGCGTATTCGTCTGCCGGCTGGGGCGATCCCGTTGCTGCTGCCGCTGACCAACCGGCGTTTGGAGGTGGGCGGCCATCGCCTGCGGCTGGGCACTCCGCACATCGCGGCGCTGGTGCCCGGGCCAATCCTTGGGTCTCCAGTGGTTTTGATGGACGCACCCGATCCCGTGGAGGAGGCAGATCCTACGCCCGACCGGTTTCTGGGGGCCGCGAGAAAGCAGTTGGCGGAGATGGGTGTCCGGGCCGAACTGAGCTTGCGCCGAATTCCTTCCGGCTCACACGCCGGCCAGGTGTGGCGGCGTACCGTGTGGATCGAAGACCGACAACGTCGTGGCTTTGCGATGCTGGTGCGGGGCCTATCCCATACAGACTCGTTGTGCCTCCAGACGCAGGGGCTGGGCAGTGCCCGGCACTTGGGATGCGGCTTGTTCCTGTCGGTCCGCCAAACCTCAAATAGCTGATCGTTCCTCGCAAAGGCATGGGAACTGCAAGCAGGCCATCACTTGGCTATGGGAATACTGCACCATGTTGCTGGCAAACGTCGGTCAAAGTCCGTATAGTTGCCAGTGTCATGGGGAGAACCTACACACGCATCTATCGTCTGCTGCGGCTCATGGCCGCCATCAACTCGAAACGGGGACTCCATGTAGCCGAGCTGGCGCGGCGGTGCGAAGTCCATGAACGCACCATCTACCGCGATATCGAAACGCTAAACGCCTCAGGCATTCCCTGCTCATTTGATGCGGGCTCTGGTGGATATCGCGTGGCGGCGGGATTCTTCATGCCGCCCATTGAGCTGACTTTCGAGGAGGCCATGGCCATCGTGGCCCTGCTGGAAGAGGTGGGCGACGGGGCACAGATTCCCTTTCTTGGCGCCGCGGCTCGTGCGGCAGAGAAGATCCGGTCGCAGCTGCCAGCCGCCGTCCTGGAGGCGGTTGAGCCAACCGACGGCCGGGTTCACATCGATCTGGCCCGTTCGTCGGGCGACGACTCCTGCCGCGATGTCTACGACGACATGCGCGATGCCATCGCCCGACGCCGCGTGCTCATCTGCTCATACGAGGGGGCCAGTTCACGTCAGGACGAGGATGGCGAGATTTCGTTTGAACTGCGGCCGTATGCGCTGTGGTTCTGCCAGAGAGCATGGTATGTCGTCGGCCTCCACGGCGGACGAAACGCCATCCGACGGCTAAAGCTCAACCGCTTTACTTCGGTCGAGGTGACCGACAAGCCGTATGCGATTCCCGAGGGTTTTGACCTACACGCGGACCTGGGCTTGGCTTGGCGGATGATCCGGGGCGAAAAGCGATATCGCGTGGCCATCCGCTTTGAGCCAGGCTTTGCCGATACGGCCAGCGAAACTCGCTGGCATCCCACGCAGGAGGAAGCGTGGGATCACGAGGCGGGCACGGTCACGCTGCACTTCGTTGTGGATGGCTTGGACGAGATTGTCTGGTGGGTGCTTGGCTACGGGCCGGGGGCGATGGTCCTCGAACCGCCGGAGTTGATCGACAGGGTTCGGGATCTGGCCCGAGCCACGGCCGAGCGGTATCGGAAGGAAATTGACACATCCCACTGACATCATGTCGCCAGCGGGGTTGGTTACGTTGTGTCCATGAGCGATGACGGCCGCGGTATGGATGCCGGGCGGCATTGGTGGTGGGCCGCGCTGCGGACGGAGCGTGACCGTCGGCTGGCAGTGGCGCGTGGCCGACCGATCACCAGCCGGAACCTGGGGCGGCTGCTGGGGCGGAGGCTGAGCAAGGCAAGTGGTGTTGGCAACTGGCTGAATGAATGGCAAACAATCGCCGGCCTGACGGCCGGGAAGGAGATGAACATGAGCAACCAACCCAATGAAGTGATCCCTTTGACTTACGATGTACTGCGTAAGGCGGTCGAATCGGCCGCGGCTTTTCGGTGTCGGCGCCGGCTGCAACCCGCGGGCGGACCGGGCGACAAGGTTTTCCCACCCACCTATGCCGGGGCTGTGTATGCGGTTGAGCAGCGGCGTGTACCGGGGCGACAGGACCCAGTGACCTGCGTTTTGCTCGATAGCGTGCAGAGCCAAGCAAATCGGATGGAGGAGGCGCTGCAGCACGCGATTGATGAAGCGTTGATCGCGTTGCCGTATGTGAGAGTCGATTTCAGCAAGGCTGACCTGCTTGATACGATCACCCGTGTAACCAGCTTGGAAGCGCCGCATCGGCTAGCCGATGCGATCCTGCGCGATAGCGAGAGCAAGGATGATAAGAAGCCGTTCCGCAGATCAAAAGCCGGTAGCGAGTTAAACGGCGTATCCAACCGTTTCGCAACGCCGCTGTTCCGGCTCAGCCCCAACACACTGGTATTCGGCATGTGGGACTCAGCCGGACCAAAGGGCGGACTTGGCGCGAAATTCGAGCGTGCAATTGTGTCCGAAATCGTGGCGGTCGACGTTTTGTTCGGGCTGAAGACCGCGAGCCGAATCGATCCGCTCCAAATCAGCAGAGGCGCTGGCCCGCTTTACCGCACAGCCTCAGGAGGCTGGACCCTCAATACCGCCGAGGCAATGCCCGGCAAGAAGAAGGGTACGTTCGTCTTATTCAAACGCAACTCGAAAGGGGAAGACGTAGAGTATGATCCAGCATCCGGAAAGTATCCGGAGCAGGGACGACCATCGGAAGCGAATCATGGCAACGTAACACCTGGCTTTGCAAAATACACGAAGGGCGCGGAGGGGCCGGACGTTCTCCAAGCCGTGGATTTCAAGGTGAACCTCGACGTTGACCAACAGAGCGGAAGGTGGAGAACACAGCAAACGTATTCCTCGTCAACTCGCGAGGCGCGTGAGGGTGGCATCGCCCCGGGTGGTATCACGTGTGACCACGTCGAGCAGATGACGACGTTGTCGTTCATTCAACTCCGCCGGCTGCACTTCCCAATGGAGCCCAACAGCAAGGCGACAGCGGAACAGAACCTGGCGGCGCGGACCATGCTGGCGGCAATCGGTCTGGCGGGGGCGGCATTGGCTTTCGAACGTGGGGTGGACTTGCGGTCTCGCTGCGTTTTGTTTCCTGATGATCCAATGACATGGGAATTGCTCGACGCCCCGGGGCAGCCGCTACGGAAGTTCAATGTGGACTCGCAGACCATCTTAGCACTTTTGGAAGCGGCTGCTGAGGCGGTGATTGCTGCAAAGCTCCCTTGGGAAACTGCTCCGGTGGAACTCACACCATCCAAGCAACTCATCGAACTGGTCCGCAAGAGCCAAGAGCTGGCCACCAAGAACGGTGAAGCCAACGGGGAGGTCTGATCATGCAGTTTACCATTGCCGTGCGGTTCATAACCGGCTATTGCGATACCGCGCGGTCGAAGACCGATCCTCGCCCGGAATGGCCGCCGCACCCGGCTCGGATCTATATGGCGTTGGCTGCAGCGTATTTTGAATGTGAATCCGGAAAAGCAGAGCACGAGGCTCTAGACTGGTTGGAGTCGCTCGAACCACCCCAGATCAAACTGGGGCCGGATTTTACGCCAGACGCAATAAAATACCGGAGACTGGAGACACCGCCGACCTTCGTTCCTATGAACGATAGTCGCGCGGATCCACGTGACGGGTCCATTCAGACCCTGCCGGCACTGAAACGCCACCGCGCTGAAAGGCTGTTTCCGCGGATCCATTTGCCGGAAGGTCAAGATTGCATTTTCCTTTGCTGGCCTGATGTGAATAAGGCGGACTTGGAGAAACATCGCGAGGCCCTGGTCCGGCTCTGCTCCACGGTCGCACGCATCGGCCACAGCAGTTCTCTTGTCCAGATGTGGGTGATGGATGAACCCCCAGAGGGCTTGTCCACGCTTATGCCGGTAGAGAACGGTCGTGAGATGCTTCGCGTCGTGGCCAGGACAAAGGGGACGCTGGATCGTCTTGCTATTGCATTCACAACGCCGCCATACCGGCCGTCCATCAAGTCGTCCCAAGGCTATGCTCTTCGGGCGCTGCCTGCTTCGGAAGCAGCAACAACCATCTTCGACGATCGAATGGAGTTGTTCCGCATCGAATCGAACGGCGCATCCTTTCGATGGCTGCAACTGGAGACGACCCTCGCTTTATCGAAGACATTGCGGGAGGCCATTCTGGAAAGGTGCCCGTCACCTATTCCCGAATCGATTAGCGGGCATAGCCCGGACGGCAAGGCATCTGCGTTACCCCATCTGGCGATCGTCCCCTTGCCATTCGTGGGCAAAGAACACGCCGATGGGCACTTATTGGGTGTGGGAATTGTCATGCCACGGAAGATGTCTGCGGAGGACCAAGGTAAGCTGATCGAGGCACTCAACGCCATCTGCGAAAACGGGCTTTGTTTTGACGCCAAGCAGTACCCCGGCTTAGGTCAGTGGAAACTCATCCGGCAAGGCGTTTTTGATGCATCCAAGGTCAACCTGCAGGTCGATACGTGGACGGCCTCGCCGAGCGGCAGCCGCACATGGGCGAGCGTGACGCCGTTTGTCTTTGACCAGCATGGGAAAGCGAGGTCCAAGTCCGCGTACTTGGATGAATGTGCGGAGCGGGTTTCCGAAGCCATCTCGCGTGTGGTTGCCACAGCGAAGGTGGAGCGCATCCGCGTGATGCCCGTTTCGCCAGTACTCGGGGTCCCGACGGCTTGTGAGTTCCCGCGGCTGAAACGCAAGGATGGCAGCGAGCGCCGGCACACCCATGTGGAGGTCCTTTTTGACCGTCCTATTGTCGGTCCACTGCTCCTCGGAGCCGGGCGATACCGCGGCTATGGCCTTTGCCGGCCGATGCCGGAGGGGGAGAACCAATGATGAAATTGACTGTCAGAGAATTTGATGACTTTTTTGAGGCCCTTCATGGCCATCCGCCATTCCCCTGGCAATCGATGCTTCTGAAACAGGTGGCCGAGAATGGTTGGCCGGACCTGATTGACCTGCCGACGGCACACGGCAAGACGGCGTGCATGGACGTGGCGGTGTATGCCCTGGCCATCGGGCTTCCCACGCCGCGGCGAATCTGGTTTGTTGTTGATCGCCGCATCGTGGTGGATGAGGCCTATGCGCGAGCAGTAAAGGTTTCCACTGCCCTTCGGTATGCACATGCCACCGCGCCGGAGCGGGAGAAGCTGAGACGCGATCGGGATCTGGCACCAGTGCTTGCATCCATCGCATCCCTCGACTGTCCCACAATTCGCGCCGTCGCATCGCGCTTGTGCGAGTTGGGCGGTTCGAGGCCCCTGGAAGTTGGTCGCCTTCGCGGCGGCGCTCCGCGCAAGATCGCCTGGGCCGGCAACCCGGCTCAGCCCGCAATCATCACCAGCACCGTTGACCAGATCGGCTCCAGGCTGCTCTTTCGCGGCTATGGCCTTAGCGACTATCGCAAACCCATCGACGCGGCCTTGGCTGGGAATGACAGCGTGATCCTGCTGGATGAGGCGCACCTTGCCCGGCCGTTCTTCCAGACCGTACGCGCTATCGAACGCTTTCGTAAAAAAAAGCCTTGGGCTCGCGATCCGCTCCCGTCTCCGTTCAAGCTGATCGTCATGTCGGCGACGCCGCCGGATGGGGCTGTCGAGCACCTGATCAAGTTCCCTTCGAAAAAGCAGCAGAAGGCGGCCTTGGGCAACGAACTGCTGAAGCAACGACGCTCTGTGCCTAAACCCACGGAACTGGCCATCGCCAAGAAGCCGAAGTTGCCGAAGGATTTCGAGGCTCCAGTTGATGACGAACTGGTGCTCGATGCTGCATCGCGAGCCGCAGCGTTTGCGAGTTCGGGGCGCAAGCGTATCGCAGTGATGGTTAACCGCGTGAACACCGCCCGTGACATTGCGACGACGTGCCAGCAGTTGCTCTCCCGCGATCAGGCCGATGTCGTCCTCCTCACCGGCCGACTGCGTCCCGTAGATCGGGATGTGCTGATCCGCGATTATGAATCGAAGCTGAAGGCGGGCAGCACCCAAGCCGTAGACGTGCCGATCATTCTCGTCACCACCCAGTGCCTGGAAGTCGGCGCCGACTTCAGTTTCGACGCCCTGATCACCGAATGCGCTAGCCTTGACGCCCTTCGCCAGCGTTTCGGCCGACTCTCCCGACTCGGCGAGTTTCCCGACGCCTCTGGGGTCATCCTGATCCGAAAGGGCGACATCAAACCAGAAGACAAGCTGGATGAAGAAAAGCCGGCTGACCCCATCTACGGCAATGCGCTCGTCCGAACATGGCACCGGCTGAGCCGAAAGGGCAAAAAGGAAGTCTTGATGGGAATCGATGCGTTGCAGCCACACCTCGATGAGATCACCGCTTCTGGCAAGTTGACAACTCTGCTTGCACCAACACGCGATGCCCCCATTCTGCTGCCCGCCTATCTCGACCTGCTCTGCCAAACCTTTCCTCGGCCTGCCGTCGAGCCGGATGTATCGCTGTTCCTCCATGGCATTCCGCCAGCGGATCATCAATCACGCGCAGAAGTGCGCGTACTATGGCGTGATGATCTCGCGATTGCTTCGAATGGCTCGGATTCGCTTTGGGAGGACCTGGTGGCCGGGCTTCCGCCGCTATCCGGGGAAATGCTCCAGATGCCCCTGTCCGAGTTGCGGCAAGTATTGACGAATTCGAAGGCGCTGGCCGAATCAGACGGAGATATCGAAGGTATTTTCGAACCCGCCGTGGAGAGCGATCGCGTGACCAAGGCACAAAGCCAAGCCAGCACGCGATTCATCATCTGGCGGGGCCGGGATAACTGCCACGCGACGGATGACGTGCGGGAGATCTGTCGAGGTGATGTCGTCGTGTTGCCGGGCCGAAGCGGCGAAATCCGCCCGGATGGCGTCGTTGCTTCCCCCGCCAACCCTGTCGACCCCACGACATTCAGCCAATTGCTGCCGAACGCAAAGGCCGCGCCCGACGTGTATGAACAAGCATTTCGTGCCTCAAAAGAAACGATCCGCAAACTGTATCGCAATCCCAACGCTGAGTTCGATGAAGACGCGGCCATCCAGTCGCTTGTGGACTCGGTAACAGAAGAGGATGGAAAGCTGTTCAAGTCTCCGCGGCTGGTCAAGTATGCCGAAGGGTTCTATCACATTACGGGCAAGACCCAGCCAGCGCCTGTGGACCGTTGGGAAAGCGATGTTGATGAAGAAGACCAGTTGTATAACGGCGAATCCTGCAGCCTGGAACACCACACGCGGGCCGTTGCTGAATGTGTCTTGCACCTGAGCCACCTGTGGCCCGAACCCCTCAATGCGATACTGGTTCGTGCCGCCGAACTGCACGACATTGGTAAGGTGGATCCTCGCTTCCAGTACATTCTGAACCATGGCCAACGCATCGATCCAAATCGGCCGTTGGCCAAATCCGTCAATCGGCTCAGCCGTGCGCAAGAAAACAAGCTTTACCAGCTCTCCAAATTGCCCGAGGGTTTCCGGCACGAGTTGCTGTCAATGCAATTAGCGGCCGTCAACTCGGCAGTGTCGGAAGATGGCCTGCCCGATCTGCTCTTGCACCTGATTGCCTCCCACCATGGGCGGTGTCGGCCCTTCGCCCCGGTGGTGATCGATGACGATCCAAAGTCGGTTGTCTGTCCCACGACCAGCAGATCGCTTGAAATCTCAAAGGAGCAGCGGCAGGCGTCGCCGCCACATCGCCTTGACAGTGGCATCACTGAACGGTTCTGGCGTCTGACACGCCGCTATGGCTGGTGGGGGCTGGCGTATCTGGAGGCAATCCTCCGGTGCGCCGACATGCACGCCAGCGCTTACCACGAACAGGAGGCACAAGCATGCCCCAGCAAACACACTCAGTTGAATTGACGGGGTTGGACGGATCGAATCCCCTCGCTTTTTTGGCCGCATTGGGTGTTCTGCACCTCGTGTCACGCGGATCCCATAGTGCTGCCCTGTCAGCACCAAAGATGACCTGGGTATGGCGCGGAGCAGTCCCACATCCCCAGATAATTACTTCCAGCGCATTCAGTTCGGATCAACTCGTTGCCCTCCTGCTCGACGAACTGATGCGAGACTTCTCAGCAGGCAACCGACCAAGCTACCTTTATAACGACATCATTGCGACCAAGCCAGATCACTTCAGAGCAATGCTTGCCGAAGCAATGTCCATGGCAGGCACGCCTCGAGAGCACGTACTGACGTTGCTGTCTGGGTTTGCGTCAGAGGCCTGTCTCCAGCACACCGGAAAGCAGGCGGGCCTCGTAGAACCGTCGATCATCAGCTTCGCGAATCGGCAAAGCTACCGCTATCTTCTGGACGACTACATGGCCCTCGTGGTCGGACTGACAACCGGATCATCATCGTACCCGGCTCTGGACGCACCCAAGCTCCGCGAGGCGTTGTTCGACCATTGGACATATCAAGATCACCACAAGGAGCTGAGATGGGATCCCTCGGAACTTCGCCTTGCCGCACTTCCATCGCAGAGCGAAGCAACCGTCCATGGCGCCAATGCGCTCGCTTTCTGGGCGCTCGCCGTGCTGACGTCGGCCCCGACATCTGATGGTCTGAGGACATTGGGAATCCGTACATTCGCCACTCCCGGCGGACGGTTGGAACATAGTCTTGTCATGCCTATATGGTACTGCCCCGCAGGTCTCGATGCTGTGCGAGCCCTGCTGGCCAGTTCTCTGCTTTCCGCGCAGGCGGTTGACTGGGAACAATTGCAGGCTCGTGGTATCAAGCAGCTTTTCGTGAGCCAGATCATTACGTACCAGAAAGCAAATTACTTCGCACCTGCCGTCGCACTCTGACAATATCATGCCCTCCAACGTTTCCATCACCGGCGATGACGCCCTTACGCTCGACATGGTCGGGCAGTACACCTACTGCCCACGCCGGTTTCATCTGATGTATGTCGAGGGGCGGTGGGACGACAACGCCTATACCGTTGAAGGCCGCCACGTGCATCGGCGTGTGGATCGGCTGGACCACCTGTTGCCGGACGCTGGGTCGCAGGAGGAGTCTTCGGCCAAGGACTCCGTTGCATCGCCCGACAAAGCCGCCGCTGGCGATGATCCTCCCGTTGTCTCCCGCTCCGTCCCCCTCGCCTCGGCCACGCTGGGGCTCTCGGCCAAGCTCGACTTGGTCAGTTCCGATGGCGCCGAGGCCGTCCCGGTTGAAACCAAACGCGGGCGGGTGCCCAGCAATCCCCAGCGTTGTCATGACACCCATCGCGTGCAGCTGATGGCCCAGGGGCTGCTGCTGCGGGAGCAGGGCTATCAGTGCGATCACGGCATTCTCTATTTTGCCGGCTCACGCACACGCGTTGATGTTCCATTTACCCCTGAATTGGAAGCTCAGACCCTCGATTTGATCGAGCGAACGCGCCAGGCCGTCTTGCTCACGCTCATCCCTGATCCGCTCGAAGACAGCCCCAAGTGTATCGGCTGCTCATTGGCTGGGATCTGCCTGCCTGATGAAACGCTGGCCCTTCGACATCGGCAAAATGGGACGGCGCCGGCTCCTCCGCTCAAGCCTCGCCACACCGAGGGGGATGAAGAACCCTCCCACATCCGCCGCCTCTATCCCCCCCGCCCCGACGCCACGCCGCTCTACGTGCAGACCCAGGGCGCATTCGTCGGCAAGCGTGGCGAAAGCCTCGTCGTCCGGGCTGAAGGGGAGGAGCTTACCCGGGTTGGCCTGAAGGACGTCAGCCAGCTTGTGCTTTGTGGCAACGTGCAGGTATCAACGCAGACGATGCACCTGTTGTGCGAAACCGACGTGCCGGTCGTGCTGCTCTCCAGCGGCATGTGGTTCTACGGCATCGCACACGGCCAGTCGCTGCGCAACGCCTACGACCGCGCTGCACAATTCCATGCCGCGGCCGATCCCGCTCGGTGCCTGGCTTTTGCCCGTGCGATCGTCCGGGACAAGGCGATGAATCAGCGTACGCAGCTTCGCCGCAACGCTCCGCCTTCGGCCGAGTTGGACTTGGTTTTGCGCGATATGGATGCCTTGACCGGCCGAGTACTCGATGCGCCATCGGCCGAGGTACTGCTGGGTATCGAGGGCAATGCCGCCCGCTGCTACTTTGGGTGCTTTTCTCAGATGCTCAAGTCACACGACCTTGATGCAACCTGGGACTTCAACGCCCGAAATCGTCGCCCACCCAAAGATCCGGTGAACGCGATGCTCAGCTTTGCCTATGCCCTGTTGGCCAAGGAATGCACGGTCGCCTTATTGGCCGAGGGGCTGGATCCCTATTGGGGCTTGTACCACCGCCCGCGTCATGGTCGCCCTGCTCTGGCGCTGGATCTGATGGAACCCTTCCGCCCGGTCATCGCCGATTCGGCCGTCATCACCGCCATCAACACCGGCATGGTCCGCGCCGCTCACTTTACCCGAGCGGCCTCCGCGTGCGCGATGAACGACGCTGGCCGTAAAGGCTTGCTCCGCGCTTACGAAGCCCGCCTTGACCAACTCGTAACCCATCCCGCATTCGATTACCGCTGTTCGTGGCGGTCCGTCATCCGCCTGCAGGCAAGACTCCTGGCGCGGTGGCTCCGTGGGGACATCCCCGAATTCAATAATCTTGTAACCCGATGAACCCAAGCCAATGAACTGCCATGGCCCGTCGACATTTCCTCATCACTTACGACATCAGCGACGACAAACGCCGCACGAAGGTCTTTCACACCCTCCAGGCCAATGGCGACCACGTTCAGTTCTCCGTCTTTCTATGCCAACTCAACCCCACGGAGATGGCCCGTCTCCTGGCCGCCATGCAGCCACTGATCAACGCCGCCGAAGATCAGGTGATGATTGTCGATCTGGGGAAGGTATACTGCGACGATCCGCTTCGCTTGGAGACGCTCGGCCAGCCCTACACGCCGCCGACTCGGGCAATGATCGTATAATGCCTCGCGAGCGGCCCGGTGGTGCGTCACTCCCAGCCGCCGCTCGAGCTCTTTGGCAAGTGAATAGTTACGTTCACGTGGCGGCCCTGATGCCGCCAGCGTTCGGCCCGCAAGATCGCCGCCTCTCGCGGCGCCGACGCTATCCCGCCAGCAATACAGGGGATATGATGGCGGGCCTTCCGCGCTTCCCAAAGCGCGGCCCCATTGAAGCGATCTGGCCGCGCGCGGCGTCATCAACGTTCCTACCCTTCCGCGCTTCCCAAAGCGCGGCCCCATTGAAGCCAACAGGAAAAACAAGAGCCGAGCTGGATGGACCTGCCTTCCGCGCTTCCCAAAGCGCGGCCCCATTGAAGCGACGCATGCCCAGACGCCAACGTAGTCCTTGAATCTCCCTTCCGCGCTTCCCAAAGCGCGGCCCCATTGAAGCCTCTGCACCAAGACCACGATCCAGTACCTGGCCTCCCCCTTCCGCGCTTCCCAAAGCGCGGCCCCATTGAAGCCTGCAGGGCCTTCTCCAACAGCTCCTGGGCCTGGGCCCTTCCGCGCTTCCCAAAGCGCGGCCCCATTGAAGCGGTACCCTATCCCGCCTATGACGGGGATGGAAGACCACCTTCCGCGCTTCCCAAAGCGCGGCCCCATTGAAGCGACCTTGTTGCCCAGCCCCTTCTCGGCCGCCAGCGTCCCTTCCGCGCTTCCCAAAGCGCGGCCCCATTGAAGCTGGTGCTGCCGTTTGATGTGGAGGCCCAACCTGGGCCTTCCGCGCTTCCCAAAGCGCGGCCCCATTGAAGCCCAGTGGTGGGAGTGATCTGGAGGTTCAAAACGCATCCTTCCGCGCGTCCCAAAGCGCGGCCCCATTGAAGCTTCGCCGTAGATGTGTGCGGTCGCCGATCCGTCCTTCCTTCCGCGCTTCCCAAAGCGCGGCCCCATTGAAGCGTGGCGCGGCATTTCCTGCACCTGTATCGCACCCGCCCCTTCCGCGCTTCCCAAAGCGCGGCCCCATTGAAGCCACTGGCGCATGGTGGGGGCGGTGACGATGGTCATGCCTTCCGCGCTTCCCAAAGCGCGGCCCCATTGAAGCGAGGAGGCCCTGCGAGAGTGGCTGGAACACCATCCCCCCTTCCGCGCTTCCCAAAGCGCGGCCCCATTGAAGCGCCAGCCGCTTTGTTGGCGAGCAGCCAGCAGGCACCCCTTCCGCGCTTCCCAAAGCGCGGCCCCATTGAAGCGAGGGAGATACCTTTGTGGTAACGGCTACAGTGTTCCTTCCGCGCTTCCCAAAGCGCGGCCCCATTGAAGCCGAAGGAAGCCGACTCAATGAATTTCAGTCCCAGCCCTTCCGCGCTTCCCAAAGCGCGGC
>JBLNDH010000508.1:0-9320 GCA_050261455.1 Bacillota bacterium | reverse complement strand
GAGTGGTGGCGGTTCACGCACCATCCAAAGATGACGCTGGCGGATCTCCCTCCCCAGCCGCGAAACTGCGTCATCTGGCGCACTCTAACCCGAGCCAAGGGCCAACCCTTCCGCTGGTTCCGCCTTCTACACGGGAGGCCCACCAATGCTGCACCGGCGATCATGATGGAGGTTACCACAGTGGTCATCCCCTTCTGGTTCCCCTGCCTCCTCACCGCAATCCCACCCGCCCTCTGGCTGAAGCAAACCCGGCGCAAGCACAATCGCGCAAAGCTGGGCCTCTGCCTCCACTGTGGCTATGATCTACGGGCCTCCCAGGACCGCTGTCCCGAATGTGGAAACCCTATCCCCGCCCACAGCGTCCAAAGCAATTCATGAAACGCAAGCTTCTCAATGTCCTCGCCGCCTTATCCCTGGTGTTGTGCCCCAGCTTTGCGGGACTGTGGATTCGCAGTTGCTACGTTTGGGACAGCCTCAGCTACTGCATCATCAAGGAACAAGGCCCCCCCATCGTGACTGCCAACTACATTCTCGCTTCTGAGCGCGGAGCCATCGACTGCGAGTTGTGGCAGACCAAGCAGCATCCGATGGCAACACTGGCACATTTCGCGAGTTGGCCGCTGGGTCAAATCAAACGGTATACCTCCAGTCCAAGAACGCTCCTGCCGTTCCGCTGGTTCCGCTTTGCACACGCCAGACCCAACAATTTAGGTCCAAGAATGACTCTCGACATTTATCAAGTGCGCATCCCTTCCTGGTTCCCCTGCCTCCTCACCGCCATTCCGCCCGCTCTCTGGCTGCGGCAAACCCATCGCCAGCGCAAGCGTGAGAAACTCGGCCTCTGCCCCACCTGCGGCTACGACCTCCGCGCCAGCCAAACCCGCTGTCCCGAGTGCGGCTCCCCCATCCCCGCCCCCCGGCCTCTGCCCGAAAACATTTGACCATCATCCCATGCCCCACCGGGTGTTGCGTGGTATGATCCCTACATGAGCACGATCACCCCCGTGCCAACCCCTCGTCTTCAACTGCCCTCTCCAGCCCTGGCCGAGTTCTGCCAACGCTGGAAGATCGCGAAGCTTGAGCTGTTCGGCTCGGCCTTAGGCATCAGCTTCCGCCCCGACAGCGATGTCGATTTCCTTGTCACCTTCAGTCCTGACGCCCGCTGGAGCCTGCTCGACCTGGCCCGAGCCGCTGAAGAACTCGGCCACTTGATCGGCCATCCCGTCGATCTGGTCGAACGCCCAGGCGTTGAACAAAGCGACAACTGGATTCGCCGCCGCGAAATCCTCTCCACCGCCAGGCCCCTTTATGTCGCGTGATCCTGCCATCCTCCTGGACATCGCGGCCGCAGCCCGTCGCGTCATGCACTTCGTGCACAACGTCGATCAATCCACCTTCTTGGCAGATGAGCAGAAGTGTTGGGCCGTCTACAGCCAGATCATCATCATTGGCGAGGCAGTCCGTCGCCTCTCTCCTGAGTTCCAAGCCGCTAACCCCCAGATCCCGTGGCCCCTGATCGTCGGTATGCGTAATCGGCTTATCCATGCCTACGACCAGGTAAATTGGCAAAGAGTCTGGCAAACCGTCGCCCAGGATATCCCCACCCTGCTCACCTCCATCGAGCCGCTTTTGCCCTCGCCCGACACGCCATAACATGCTGGCAACTACGCCTCCCCAACAGCTCGCAACATCCCCCGGGCCGCACTCCCCAAAATCCTAATTTTTCCCGAACATTCCCATCTCGCCAACGTATACCCCCCAGCGGCTCGTCCGCCCGGCAGCCCACAAAGCTCCCGGCTGTTCTTTGGCAAGTGAATACCCCCGGGGAATCACGTCCCCAGCCCCTATCCCTTCCACAAAACGAACCCATTGGCGAGTTGCCAGTTGTTAGTTGCCAGTACAAAACGAACCCATTTTCCCCTGGCAACTACCCACTACTAACTGGCAACTCCTCTCTACAAAACGAACCCATTTCCCCTCTAGCCACTATCCACTACCCACTATCCACTTCTTTCTACCAAACGAACCCAAACCTAGGCAATCTGGGTAATCCGGGCAACCTTCTGGCCCCTATCCCTCACCCTCTTGCCGCAATCCTCGTGCAGTAATCAAACAGCAGCCGCCACTCGATCTGTTGCAGGCTCACGGCCGCCGCGTGGCGGGGATCCTCGGGCTTCTCGTGCACCGCCGCCACCAGGTCCACATACACCGCCGGGTCCCAGCCCGTGCTCACCATCCGCAGCACCAGGTTGTCGGCCGGGAGCGGGTTCACCACCGGCCCCGCATACTGGGCCATCGACTGCATCAGTGGGTGCTCCTTGGCCTCCGCATACCAGTACTTACTGTTGTCAAAGTCCCCCTCCCGCCGGTGCATGATGGCATGCCAATACGCCCCCGTCAGCGACTCGATCTTCTGGAAGATCCGATGCGCCTCTTCCAGCCAGTCGTGATACAGCCATAGGCCCCCCAGCATCGCCCGGGCCTCATCCCGGCTCTTGATCATCCCCGTGACCATCTGTTCCGGGCTGGCGAGCTCAAGCTTGCTCTTGGCTTCCGCCAGCCCCGGCCCCTTCACCACCAGGCGCGTATACGAATTCTGAAGATTCAGTTGCAGCACTTCCCGGGCAAAGGGCGACAGATCGTCCACCGCCGTCAGCGACTTGTCTTGGTCAACCATTCAGTACTCCACGAAGATCCCCCTACGCTAGCCGCTCCAGGCCCACTCCGGCAAGGGCAACCCCATGATTTACCGTAACCAAGCTCACGCTCGTCGCCTCCCGCCGCCGGTTCATGCATCGGCTCGCCCCACGGCATGCGGTTTACATCGCCCAGGCAAGCGGCCTTTGCAAACCTTTTCCAAAGGAGTTACCTATGTGCATTCGCTACAGCATCGCATTGCTGGGCCTGGCAGCTTTGGTCGGCTGTGAATCCAGCATGGGACCCACGGCCAACAAGGGCACCAGCAGCACGGTCCTCGCCGCCAGCGCCGGCGGCGCGCAATACCCGCAGAACATGCAGCCTACGACGGATGTGCCTCTCGTCGCTCTGGATCGACGCGGTGGGGGCTCGATTACCCTGATCAACCCAACGGATCAGCCCATGAGCGATATGAAGGTATGGATCAACGGCACCTACATGCAGCCCTTGGATAACCTCCCGGCCCGCAGCATGGTGACCTTGAGGCAAAGCGACTTCTACAACAACAGTGGCAGCTCCCTGGATCAGGCCAAAGCCACCATCGATCGGGTGGACGTCCAGACCGGTAACAAGCTCATCCGCGTCCAGGGGCCAGTGATGCATTGAGCCCTTCTTGGGCGGATTGGGTCTGGCCAGGGTTTGGCATAGCGGGCATGGCTCCTGCCCGAGAGGGCGAGGCTCCTGCCGAGCCGGGATCTAGCGCGTGACGACCGCTCGTCAGGAGAATCGCCCTCCTCTTCCCCTGAAGATTGTCACCCCTCTCGGCGGATTTGCTCATCTCCAGTGCATGCGGCGTCCGATAATCGCAAAGAGGATAGTATGGATAGTCGGGTCCGGAACGTCCGGATCTGGCTCCTCCATACTGCCGCGAGCCAGAGGATGAGCCATGTTGAGCCAATTCGCCACCCGGACCGTCAAGAGTGTTGTTCTTGTCGCCTGCGGCTTGGCATTGTTGAGCGTGGCCGGCTGCAACCAGCCGACACTCTTCGCCAACCCCGATCCGAATCTGCGGAAGAGCATTCCGGAACTGAAAGCCGACGCCGCCAAGCGGTTCCCCTACAAGCAGAACGCTCCGCATGCCTTCGAGCCCAAGGCCCGCGCCCAGGTGGGTTATGACCTGCACCGAGTGGAAGTCGTCAACTTCACGAACGAAGACTGGACCAATGTCGAGGTCTGGGTCAATCGCCACTATGTCTGCTACGTCCCGGTCATGCAGAGCCGGCAGCTCAAGCAGCTGGCGTACAAGATGCTCATCGACGAGCTCGGCCAGCATTTCCCGGAAGACAACAGCATCCCCGTTATCTCAGTCGAGCTCTATCGTAATGGCACCATGTACCGCCTGACCTGCCATCCCGGCGAGTACTAGCCCGAATCCAATCAACCACCCACGCCGCCCGATCCCCCGGGCGGCGTTTTTGTTATCAGTAATATAAATAGCAAAGGAAAATACATCTCGGCGACAGGGTCGCAGAGGGCAAGTTCATCATTCTCTCTTCCCGAACGATACCCCGACCCGGCTCAGGAACCGCACCGCGTTGTCATGGTAGAGCTTCTGCAGGCACTCATCCGGCAGGGCCAGGCCGCGCACAATCGGCTGCTGATCCGGCGGGAGATCCGGATCGCCTATTGGCGACGGCCCCACGTACGCTGTCTCCCATAGCTTGCGATGGGCCCAAAATCGGCTGGCCAGGAAGTCCCAGTCCCGCTGGTCCCCCGTCACCTGGTCGCTGCCGAAAAGAATGCGATCCTGGTTACGAATGAAGAACTCGCGGGCCTGGTCCCGATGGGCCGAGATCTCCCGCACCATCCACTTGGTGGCGCTGCAGTCGAGGGAGAGATTCGGGTAACGGTCCAAGAGCCGCTGCAGCCGCGACAGATCTTCGGGATTGCCGCCCAGGTGCGCTCCCAACCAAGGGGCATCGGAGTATTCGCTCAGCACGTTCTCCCACATCTGATAATGCTCGTCGCGCGTGCCATACTTGCCGGCATCGGCATACCGACTCTTGTACCAGATCTCCGGATCGCCAATGTGGGTCATGATCGCCATGCCCCGGCTGCGTGCCTCCCGCAACAGGGGACGGAACTGTTCGGAGTCAATCCGCCACTTGCGGTCTCCTATGGCCGGCGGGGCAAACCAGAACTTGGCGATCCGGCTGCCGATGTTGTAGAACCCCTCGATCCGCCTCAGCCAGGAGTCGATGAACCCCTCGCCCCAATCGCCCCACTTGGGGATCGCGATGAAGTGCAAACGATCCATGTACCGCCGCTGCAATTCGATCGCTTCTTCCAGGGGCGTCATCGTGTTGAAGCAGTCGATGCCATAGTGGTCGGCCACATCAAACCAAAGCGGAGCATGTCTGGCCGCCACGATGTGCACATGCGCATCAATCACCGCACCCCTGACCTTGGGCCGCGGCAGAGGTGAACGGTAATCCAAGCCAAGCCGATTGTAATCCGGTGCTGTTGCCAAAGCCGTTGGTGTCGTTGCAGGGGTGCTGGTCATAATCGATGCGTATCCGGTTTTTCCCTCCTAGAGGCTATGCCGATCGATACCGCTTGTCCATGCCGCGTCTGGCGAACAACCGACCCCATCAAAGAAATCGGGCTTTGCGACTTCTGGTCGCAAAGCCCGATGGCTTCATTCAGATGACCGTGCCTGCTACTCGAAATGCCTCAAGTCTCGATCGTGGCTCGAACGTATGAAGCAGGAATAAGATTCGGGCTGGTACGGTACGGCGTCCACACGTTCTTGATGGCGTTGCCGTTCTTGTCTACGGAATAAATCTTCAGATCGAGCTTATCGCGTCCCTTGATCGTCCCGTCGATCTTGAAGTAGCCGTACAAGGTGGAGCTGTTGGCATTACCCCCGTTGCCACCATTGCCGCCATTGCCCGCCGTAGTGCTCAAGACCTCGAACCGCCCCATGCCATACACATGGCTGCCGTTGCGGTACAGGATCATGGGAGTCTCATTCCTGTTGGCAATCGACCAATCGTCCTGGAATAGGGCGTTGTCATCGACATCCACGCCGTACATGAAGATCGCCACATTGGGCTTGCTGATCGTGCTGCCGGTGTTGCCCACGCTGGACGAGCTAAAGATCTGAGTAATCTGCGGCGGCGAGAGGGTAATCGTATTCGTACCCTGGAAGGTCACCTTGCCCTTGAACTGAATATAGCTCATCGGCGTGCCGACCGAGGGATCGGCCAAGGGATTGTAGGTCGTGAACATCCCAGTCACGGTGCCCTTGGTGTTCAGGTAGCGCGTCTTCTCGCCAGCCAGAGCGGGAATCAGCGAAGCGGCATTGGGGGTGCCAAACCCGGTGGCGTAGTCCCAGCCGGACAGCGCCGGCGTCAAGAAAGTCGACGTGGCCGCATCGTAGTTGGTGCCGCCCATGGTGACGTCGTGGAAGTAGTAATCTCCGCCCGTCTGGCCGAGTCGATAGATCGTGGGGACAAGCTTGTTACCCAGCTTGGGGAGCTTGCGTTCGGCGCGGTACTGGTTGGCCAGTGCAATCATCGCCGCCACCTGCGGAGCACCTTCGCTGGTGCCGCCCTGGGCGAACCAGCCGATCTGGCCACCGCCCGAGCCGTAAAGGCTGCTTCCGTAACTATTGAAGACCGCGACGGAACCCGAGCCGATGGTGAACTCATCATCCGTCGTGAAGAAATCCTCGCCGTCGCCGACGGCATCAAGGTCGATGCGATAGTGAGCCAGGGGCCGCGGATCAGCCGCCCACGAAATATCCGGCGTGCCGCGGGTATAGCGAATCGCTCCCGTGATCGGGTCGATGATACCGGAAGCAAATCGGTTCGACTGGTAGGGGGGCTGGTCGTAAATCGCGCTGGGCCCGCCGCCGCCGAGGAGCCAGGGCCGTTCCCCGCCCGGCACAACCGGCACAGGATAGCCAATGGCCGTGTATTCGGAATCCTGGTAGTTATTGGGCATGTGCCGGTTGCGAATGCTCTCCAGGGGAACATCATCGCCGGAAACGCGGTTGCCGTAGTCGTCCAGATACAACGCCGTCCCGCCAACCGCCAGCACATACGGGCTGGTCGCCGGGTAGCTGGGCTCGGGGGTATCGCCGGCCGATGCCACAAACGAGATGTTCTTGGTATTCCGGTTGTTGAACACCGAATCCAATTGCACCTGATCGGCCCGCTCCGTCCCGCCAAAGCTCATCGAGACGACGCCGCCACCGAAGGACTTGTTCAACAGCTTCGTCGCCACCGGAATCGCCGCGAACAGGTCGGAATCCAGTGCCGAATCGGCTTCAACAAGGATGATCGTGGCTGCGGGGGCAATGGCGTGCGCCCATTGGATATCCATCAGGACTTCGGAAGACCACCCTGCATCCTCGGTTGGCTTCTTGCCTGACGCGTAGACCTGCTTGAAGTTCTTCTTCGTAGGAACAGGCAGGCCGAACTGCTTGGAGAAATACGTCAGATCCGCCTTGGCGGTGGGTGAATGGAAGGCGCCGATGATCGCAATCGCCTGGCCTTGCCCGCGATTGGTATAACTCTTGTCCGTCAGATCGCCAAAGCCATAGGCCCGACGAATCTGCTGCGGGCTATAGGCCTCGATGGTCCCGGTGAACGTGGAGAGCGGGAAGTTCGGCTTCACCTGGGCATTCAATGTGTCTTTGCCACTGCTGGAAATGACACTGTCTCCCGAGTCATCCGATTCATGATCCGTGCTGATGGCATCGGAACCGGAACCGCCGTCGATCGTGTCGTCACCCGTACCGCCGACGATGCGATCGTTGCCACGACCGCCGTTGAGGACATCGCTCCCCTCGCCGCCATTGAGGAAGTCGGCGCCGGCGTCGCCCACGAGGAGGTCATCGCCCGAAGCGCCCCCGAGGGTATCGTTGCCTTCGCCGCCCAGGAGCGTCACCGGGCAGGTGATTTGGCCCCCACGGCTCGAAACGTTGACCCGATCATTGCCGCCCAGTGCATCGACCTGGATGCGACTCACGCTGCTCAACGCATAGCGATGACCAGTGCCATTGACGCTGACCACCAAGCGGTCGGTGAACCGGGCCGAGGGGTAGATCTCGATCGTATCCGCAGCCTCGGTCCCGACGATCGCCAGCGTCCCGTCGGTGAGGGTGATTGAGAGCAGTTGACGCTCCTCCAACCGCTCGACCACAGGCCGAGTAGCGGCACTCAACCGATTGGTCTTCGTTTTCGCGAGGTGTCCCATTTACATCTCCTGACGCCGTGCCTCTAAAGGTGTGAAAATTCCGAGGGAACCGAGCGGCAATTATAATGTCTCACGCATGAGGCCGCAACAAGTTTAGGTTGCCAGAAAAGACGAAAAAGGGCGGATCGTGCACCGGGTTTCCGAACGAGGTTCATCGAGCCGATCGAAGGTCAGCCACCGCACAGAGTTTGCCCCGCATCGCCCGACCAGGCAGAGGATTCGGGCGCATTTTCCCGCCTCGGTTTTTCTGCCAAAATGGGGTCACGACGCGTGACTGGGCGGACAGGCGACGTTACAATGCCGCCAACTGTTGAGTGCGCCTTTCCGGCCATCGTGGACGTTGGAGGAGGATTCACCGACAGTTGTCGCCAGACGGGCATGGATTCCGTACTCGGGTCGTCAGTATCTGAAGATAGCACCGGAATCGGGAAAACACACCAGGGAGTTCTACATGTCGTATCCCCATCCTGAAAGCCGATCGAACCGCACCAGACAGGCACTGATTGAGCGTCTTGAGGATCGCCGCTTGCTGACGGTGGTTGTGGCGGAGGGATACCTGGTCATCACGGGAACTCCCGCCGATGACGTGCTGACCATCGCGCTGGATCGCAGCGATCCCAACACGTTGGTGATCACCGATAACACCGCCACCTATACGGAGCAGATCCGCGGGCTGGCCTACGACATCCGAAGCATCGAGATCCAGGCTGACGCCGGGAACGATCGGATCACGCTCGATGAACAATTCGGCCGCATCCGTTTCAACGTGAACATCTTCTGCGGAGACGGAGATGACACGGTCATTGGCGGCAGCGGTGCCGACTATATCGTCGGTGGACCGGGCAATGATTCCCTGATGGGCGGCCACGGCGGGGACCACATCGCCGGCGGGGACGGGGATGACTTCATCGACGGCGGAGGCAGCGATGACTTCATCGATGGCGGCGCCGGCAAAGATTACATGCTGGGCCACAGCGGCAATGACCACATGGATGGTGGACTCGACGACGATACCCTCGCCGGCGGGCTCGGCAACGATTACATGATCGGGAACAAGGGCAACGATCTGCTCTACGCCGAGGACGGTGACGATACGCTGGACGGCGGCGATGGCGGCGATCAGTTGTGGGCGGGTAACGGAAAGAACCTGCTCTTGGGCGGCAATGGGGATGATGATCTACTGGGCGGCTCCAATAACGATATCCTCATCGGCGGGCTCGGCGATGACTACCTGGACGGCGGACGCGGCAATGACCAGCTGGATCCCGGCGTTGGCAACGACACCATGCGGGGCGGGGTCGGCCGCGACATCTTCGTCATCAGCAAACGAGAGAAACGCAAGGTCACCGATCTGCACGACTTCGACAAGATCGGCAAGTTGTTCTTCGGCAAAGGTGTGACGCTGGCGGACCTGCTGA
>JBLNDH010000507.1:0-4915 GCA_050261455.1 Bacillota bacterium | reverse complement strand
TATCCCTGGGGTTGGAAGGAGTCGAGAGGGTTTGGGTAAGGGGAGGGAGAGCGAGAAGTGCGGCGAGATTGATGAGAGATGCTGCGGGAATATCGGTGGGGCGGACTGGTCTTGTATTCAGCGGCCGCTAGAATTCCTGGGTTTGATCCATTACACCAAGAGAGAGCGATGATACCGATTCTTCAATATCAGACCGAAGCGGGCCGGCAGCGGGTGGAAGAGATTCTCAAGGGCTTGAGCCTGGACCCGGCGGCGATTGCGCTATCGCGGGGGAAGCTGGCGGAGGCGACAGAAGCCGTGCGGAAGCTCATGGCGGACGTGGCCGAGCGGGGCGATGCGGCGGTGGTGGACGCCAACCGGCGGTTTGATGATCCGAACTTCACGGCGGATCAATTGCGGATCACGACGGAGGAGATGCATGACGCGGTATCGCGGGTGCCGGGGGATCAGCTGGCGGCCATTCGGCGATCGATTGCGCAGGTTCGAGAGTATCAATCGCACATTATGCCGAAGAGTCCGGAGGTGCTGCGGCGGGACGGGGTGGAGTTGGGGTTGCGGTTTACGCCGCTGGATTCGGTGGGGTTGTATGTGCCGGGAGGGCATGCGGCGTATCCGTCGAGTTTGATCATGCTGGCGGCGCCGGCGCAGGTGGCGGGGGTAAAGCGGATTGTGGCATGCACGCCGCCAAGCAAGTACGGACGGAGCGATCTGTTTTTGGCGGCATGTCATGAGCTGGGGATGACGGATGTGTATCGAGCCGGGGGGGCGGCGATTGCGGCGATGGCGTTTGGGACGAATACGATACCGCGGGTGGATAAGATCGTCGGGCCGGGGAATATGTATATCCAGCTGGCCAAGCGGTTGCTGTCGGGGGTGGTGGGGGTGGATGGATTCCTTGGGCCGAGCGAGATCGTGGTGATTGCGGATGAGTCTGGCCGGCCGGAGTTCATTGCGGCGGACATGATCGCGCAGGCGGAGCATGATCCGGGATCGGCGTTTTTGCTGACGACGTCGCAGAAGCTGGCCGAGGCGGTGGTGAAGCAGATTGGGGTGCAGCTGCCGGCGCGGCAGCGGGGTGGTGCGATCGAAGCGGCGTTGAAGGGGCACAGCGCGATTGTGGTGGATGGTTCGCTGGAGCGATTGATCGATTTGGCAAACCGGTTTGCCGCGGAACACGTAAATCTACAAGTGCGGGAAGAGGCTGCTGTTCTGGATAAGCTGAAACATGGTGGAGCGGTATTTGTCGGGCCCTATGCTCCGGTGGCGGCCGGGGATTATGTAGCGGGTCCGAGCCATTGTCTGCCCACCAACACGACGGCGCGGTTTTCGAGCGGGATCAGCGTGTACGAGTTTCTCAAGCGGAGCAGCGTGGTGCGGTATGAGGCCCGCGGGTTGGCGAATGATGCGTCGGCGATCATGACGCTGGCGAAGGCGGAGCACTTGGATGGCCATGCTGCCAGTGTCGGCGTTCGCACCTGATCGGCCGCTTGCTATATTGCTGAGGCGATATTTCCTGGGCGCGGCAATGGGCGTGAGCATGGCGCGTGGCCGATGGTTCTGGCACGTCTAGACCTTGGAGCCCTGTGGCGTTGAAGACGGAATCCAACCCGAGATACCGGCACTTGGCATTCGAGGGCAGGAAGGCCCCGGGGGGGTATGGGGCGGCGTTCAAGGCTTTGCGGGAGGCGGTGGTGGTGCGGGAGGCGGGGAGGACAGAGGCGCCGCCGGCGGGGGCCAATCGGGATTTTGTGAGTTGGTTGTTGGGGCAGGTCGGGTTGGGGATAAGCCGATATCGATGGCGTCCGCTGGAACGGCGGATTACGGCATGTCTGCGAGCATTGCGAGCGGATTCCCCAGACGATGCACGGCGGCTTCTGGAGCGGAAGCCGGAACTGATGACGGTGGCGTTGAATGCAATGCTGATCGGGGTGACGGGTTTTTTCCGGGATGCGGAGGTGTTTGAGTACCTGCGGCGGCGGGTGCTGCCGGGGTTTTCGGATCGGCCGATGAGAGTCTGGAGCGTGGCTTGTTCGGACGGTTCGGAGTTGTATTCGATGGCGATGCTGCTGGCGGATCTGGGATATGGGTGTGGCCGGCTGCTGGGGACCGACTGCCGGGCGCAGGCGGTGGAATGTGCGCGGGAAGGGCGGTTTGGCGAGGCAGTGGCGCGGTCAATGTCAGTGGAGCAGCGTGATCGGTATTTGATGCGGGAGGGAGAGGGGTATCGCATCGTGCCGGCGATCCGGGATCGGATCCAATGGGAGATGGCCGACGTTTTCGCCCAGAGGAGCGGGGAACTTTGGGACATCGTGTTCTGTCGGAATCTGGCGATTTATCTGACGAGCGAAGCGAGCGATGAGTTGTGGAGGCGGTTGGCGGGTTGTCTGGCAGAGGGGGGAGTCCTTGTGACGGGCAAGGCAGAGCGATTACCGGCGATCAGTGGGTTGGTTCGAGTGGGGCCCTGCGTTTACCAACGACGAGGAAATGGATGACCAGCAGAGAAAACGAGATTATGGACGGACAGACGCCGTTCTGGTTGGCGGCGTTGATCAGCACGCTGCTGGTGGCCGTGGTGGGGTACTTGCGGTTGATCTATTTCTACGCGGATATTGTTCCCCTGGCGTATGGGTTGCCGCTGCTGGTGTGCCTGTGGCATCGGTATCGATCGCTGTTGTGGGGTATGGCAACGGCATTTGTGGTTTTCAGTTTCATCAAGATTTTGTGGGTCCTTCCGAATAATGCGGCCGAGGCGGTACACAAATGGGCGGCCTTCGGCCTGATGCTGTTGGATGCGGTGGTGGTTTCGGTGGTGGTGCATGGCTGGCTCAATACACGGGATCGACTTCTTCAGATGAATGCTTCGCTGGGAGCGGCGAATGCGGAACTGGCGGCGAGCAATGAGGAGCTGGCATCCAGGGAAGAGGAGATTTCGGGGCAGAACGAGGAATTGCAGTCGCAGGCAGAGGAGATGGAGCAGCAGACGGAGGAGTTGGCCCGCCAGGGTGAGGAGTTGCAGTCGCTGAATACGGAATTGGCGCGGCGTGAGGGGGCGTTGCAGTCGCTGTTGGAGTTGTCGCGGCGGCTGCGTACCACGGAGGCGGAGAGCGAAGTATTGAAGCGGATCTGCCAGGTGGCGTTGCAGGTGATGGAGCCGAATGCGCGTGCGACGACGATTGTGGAGCGGCAGAATGACTTGCTGGTGGTGCGGGCGCACGAGGGGTTTGGCCCGGATGGGCCGCAGAAGAAGAGCTGGGCGTATGAGCATTCGTTGGCATCGGTGGTGATGGAGTGTGGGCGGACGGCCAGCCTGAGGGATACGGAACTGCGGCCGGACCTGGAGATTCCGCAGCCGCAAGAGGGTCCGGCACTGCGGTCGCTGCTGGTGTCGCCGTTGCGAGTGGAGGGGCAGATCATCGGGGCGTTGGAGATTTACAGTCAGGAATGCCGGGAGTGGACGGAACAGGAGTTTGGCATCGTCGAGTGGCTGGCATCGCAGTGTTCGCTGGTGCTGGAGTCGGTGCGGCTGCAGCGGGAATTGGAGCTTCGGCGTTACGAGGCGGAGGAGACGTCGATTCGTAAGACGCGGTTTTTGGCGGCGGTGTCGCATGATGTTCGCACGCCGGCCAACGCGATCAACCTGATGGCGGAATTGATCAATCGGGCGGCGGCGGATCCGAGGTTGCTGCCGGAACTGCCGAAGCTGGCTGGGGATCTGCAGGCGAACGCGAAGTCGCTGATTGCGTTGGTGAGCGACATGCTGGATCTGGCGCGATTTGAGTCGGGACGGCTGGAACTGCAGGAGACGGAGTTTGCGATTTGCGACATGGTGAATGCCGAGGTGCGGCAGCTATTGCCGTTGGCGCAGTCGCAAGGGCTGCAGTTGATCGCCGATCAGCCGGCGGAGGCGATCTGGCTGCGAGCCGATCGGATGAAGCTGGCGCGAGTGGTGGGGAACCTGATTGGCAATGCGATCAAGTTTACCGAGCGGGGGAGTGTGCGGGTGGAATGTTTGCGGTTGCCGGACGGGCATGCGGAGATTCGTGTGATCGACACGGGAGTGGGGGTTGCGCCGGAGCACCTGGACCGCATTTTTGATGAGTTTTACCAATTGCGTAACCCGGAGCGGGACCGGAGCAAGGGGACGGGGCTGGGATTGGCGATCTGCAAGCGTCTGCTGGAGGCGATGGGATGTGATATCACGGTGGCGAGCGAACTTGGGAAGGGGAGCACGTTCACACTGGTGATTCCGCCGCGGTTGGTTGTAGCGCCGCCGGTGAACTGCACCGATGCGTCGGGAGAGGACGGGCGGGCGTCGCGGTCGCGTTGTGGCATGCTGGCGGGGCTGCGTATCCTGCTGGTAGAGGATCACGACACGACGCGGCGAGCGACGGCCCAGATCCTGGCGGCGGAAGGCGCCATCGTGATGCAGGCGGATGGGGGGCGTGTGGCGATTCACATGCTGGCGCACGAATGTCCCCAGGTTCTTCTGTTGGACTTGATGCTGCCGGATATCGATGGAAGCGAGGTTCTGCGGTCGCTACGGCAGGTTCGGCCAAGGACGTTGAAATGCGTGCTGGCGGTTTCGGGGGATGTGGCGACGGCGCGGCAGGAAGAAGTGCGGCAGCTCGGGGCGGATGGGTTGATAGCGAAGCCGGTGGACATGGAACAGTTGGTTCGCGAGATTTGCTCGGTGATGGAGCGTTCGCAGGCGGCGGGGGCGGGGGAGTGTGAAGTGCGGGGGACAAACCGCATGCGTGTATAGAGGGATCGGACGGCGGAGGAGGGGCTTTCGGTTCTGCGGTAAGAGTTTGGCATTCGAAGAAAGGCCCTCACGCTAACCCTCTCCCGAAGTACCGGGCGAGGGGATCAGAGGAGAAACTCGGGAGAACCGAAAGGCCCTGGATGGGGGACGGAA
>JBLNDH010000506.1:0-5984 GCA_050261455.1 Bacillota bacterium | reverse complement strand
TAATCGGCGTTTCAATGATTTCGCCGGAGGGCTTGGCCATCAGACCACGCATGCCGCCCAGCTGGCGAATCTGGTCCACGTTACCACGAGCACCAGACACCGCCATCATCGCAATCGGGTTGATGTAGCGGAGGTAGCCCTTCTGCTTGGCATCGTCCTTCGAGACGGGCCGGCCATCAGGATCGCGGTAGTCGTTGTTCAAGCCGGTCATCAGGTCTTCGGTGACCTGTTTACGAGCATGGCCCCACACATCAATGAGCTGAGCGTACCGCTCCTGCTCGGTGATGGCGCCCATGCGGTAGTTCTTTTCGATCTTGTCGGCCTTCTTCTGGCCTTCTTCCAGAATCCGGCTCTTGCTTTCCGGAGCGCGGATGTCGGTGATACCGAAGGATAGAGCCGCCAGCGTCGAGAACCGGAAGCCCAGCGCCTTCAAATCATCCAGCAGCTTGATGGTCGCCGGACGCCCGAGCTGGGCATAGCAGTCGGCAATCACGCGGCTGGCACCCTTCGACGTCAGGGCATAATTGTAGAACGGCATCTGCCGCGGCAGGATGTCGTTGAAGATGCAACGCCCCACCGTCGTCAGAATGATGTTGCTTTTGAAGTTCTGCGGCTTGGGCTTGGGCGTGTAGTTCGGATCCTTCACCCGGCGGAACTCTTCCAGCGACTTCCACGCCACATCCGTCATCGGCGACGGACCGCTCTTCTCGTCCGGCACTACGTGGGTACGATCCGGCATCCGCACGAACACGCGCGAGTGCATGGCGATCTTACCCAGCTGATACGCCATCAGCGCCTCGGCCGCGCCATTGAACAGACTGTACTCACCCTTGTCGTTTTCACGGTCACGGGTGATGTAGAACGTGCCGAGCACGATATCCTGCGAAGCCGAAATGATGGGCGAGCCATTGGCCGGCGAGAAAATGTTATTCGGAGCCAGCATGAGCACGTGGGCCTCGGCCTGTGCCTCGACCGACAGCGGAAGGTGCACAGCCATCTGGTCACCATCGAAGTCCGCGTTGAATCCTTTGCAGACCAGGGGGTGAACCTTGATGGCATTACCTTCCACCAGGACCGGCTCAAACGCCTGGATGCCCATGCGGTGAAGCGTGGGAGCACGGTTCAGCATGACCGGGTGCTGATAGATGACTTCTTCGAGAATATCCCACACCTCGGGATCACGCCGCTCCAGCATGCGCTTGGCGGACTTGATCGTGTCGGCCAGGCCATGCTCCTTGAGCTTGCGGATGATGAACGGCTGGAACAGCTCCAACGCAATCTTCTTGGGCAGACCGCACTGGTGCAGCTTGAGCTCCGGCCCGACGACAATCACCGAACGGGCCGAATAGTCAACGCGCTTACCCAGCAGGTTTTCACGGAAGCGGCCCTGCTTGCCCTTGATCATGTCGGTCAAGGACTTCAGCGGCCGATTGCTGCTGCCCAACACGGGCCGACGGCAACGACCGTTGTCGAACAACGCATCCACGGCCTGCTGCAGCATTCGCTTTTCGTTGCGAATGATGACTTCCGGCGCGTTCAGATCAACCAGCTTCTTCAAGCGGTTATTGCGGTTGATGATGCGGCGATACAGATCGTTCAGGTCGCTGGTGGCAAAGTTGCCGCTTTCCAGCAAAACCAACGGACGCAGATCCGGCGGAATCACCGGGATCACGTCCATGACCATCCATTCCGCCTTGTTTTCCGACCCACGAACGGCTTCGATCATCTTCAGCCGCTTGGTCAGATCCTTGATCTTCTGCTTGCTGTTGGTCTTTTCAATGTCCTGGCGAATCTTCTGGGCTTCGGCCGGCAGATCGATTGCGCCCAGCAGCTTCTTCACCGCTTCGGCGCCCATCTCGGCTTCGAATTCCTCGCCATACTTCTCGTAGGCCGCCCGGTACTCCTCTTCGGTGAGGATCTGCTTCTTTTTCAGAGGCGTCTTGCCGGGCGCGGTGACCACATAATCCTGGAAGTAGATCACCTTCTCCAGGTCGCTGGTCTTCATGTCCAACAGCGCGCCCAGCCGGCTCGGCAGGGCCTTGAAGAACCAGATGTGCACGATCGGTGCAGCCAGGTTGATATGGCCCATGCGCTTGCGGCGCACGCGGCTGTGCGTCACCTTCACACCGCAACGATCGCAGATGATCCCCTTGTACTTCGTGCCCTTGTACTTGCCGCAGGAGCATTCCCAGTCACGCTCCGGGCCGAAAATCCGCTCGCAGAACAGGCCGTCTTTCTCGGCCCGGTACGTGCGGTAATTGATCGTCTCAGGCTTCTTCACTTCGCCGAACGACCACGAACGAATGTCGTTCGGACTGGCCAGCTGAATACGAACCGAACCGTAGTCGTTAATGCGATCATAAACGGTTTCAGCCATGGTCATTATCTCTTTCTTCTGACACGGGCAAGTTGCCCATGATTTTCACTTCAAATCCGCCTGGCAGCTGCCGTCGCCTCGTCATCTCCAGGTAAATCACCTTGAACGCAAAGGCGACCATGAATACTGCCACGATGGCAAAGACGACCGCTCCAAGCATCCAACCAACATCGCTTGGAAACGCCGCCGTTGTCACATCAGTTCTCCGTCCTCATCCTCGCGGCCAGCGCCTTTCTTCTTCTCCAACTGGATATTGAGGCCCAAGCCACGAATTTCGTTGCACAGCACGTCGAACGACACCGGAGTGCCGGCATCGAGCATATTCGTGCCCTTGACCATCGATTCGTAGATCTTGGTGCGGCCTTCAACATCGTCGCTCTTGACCGTGAGCAACTCCTGAAGGACGTAGGCGGCGCCATAGGCTTCCAGACCCCACACCTCCATTTCGCCGAAGCGCTGGCCACCGGTACGGGCCTTGCCGCCCAACGGTTGCTGCGTGATCAGCGAGTACGGGCCGGTCGCACGAGCGTGGATCTTGTCGTCCACCAGGTGATGCAACTTCAACATGTAGATGTAGCCCACCGTGGTCTTCTGCTCGAAGGGCATACCCGTGCGGCCATCGTGCAACTGCACCTTGCCGCCGTAGGGCATGATCACATCGAGATCACGCATCCCCAGCGGCTGATGGTTCTTCTCGCGATCTTTGCGACGCTGACGGATGGCGGCATTGGCCTCGTCGATCGCCTTGTGAATCTCTTCCTCGCTGGCGCCATCGAAGACCGGCGTCACCGCCTGGAAGCCCAGGACCGCCGCCGCCCAACCCAGGTGCGTCTCCAGAATCTGGCCGACGTTCATACGGCTGGGCACGCCCAGCGGATTCAGCACGATGTCCACCGGCGTTCCATCTTCGAGGAACGGCATGTCCTCTTCCGGAACAATCCGGGCGATAACGCCCTTGTTGCCGTGACGGCCGGCCATCTTGTCACCGACCGACAAGGCACGCTTGGTGGCCACGTACACCTTCACCATTTCCAGCACGCCGCTCGGCAGTTCGTCGCCACGCTTCATGTGTTCGAGGCGACGATTCTTCTCTTTCAGCACCGCCTGCACACGCGGCCAGAAACGGGAGTAGGTGTTCTCCGCCTGCTCGCGGGCTTCCTTCGAACCCTTCACCCAATCCGTGCTGAAGGTCTCGATCTGCTCCATCAACACGTCCGTGTTGTCGGACTGCGCGACCTTCTGCTTGGTGTTCGGGTCCACCATCTGCTGGCCGGTCACTTCATTGATCTCGGCGATCATCTGCTTGAAGATCGCGATGGCCCGCAGATTCATTTCCTTCTCGAACTTATCCATCTCCTTCTTCAGCTGCTTCTTCTGATCGTCCGTCATGTGCATACGACGGCTGAAGCGCTGAGTGGCGATGACCACGCCTTCTTCACCGGCGGGCATCTCCAGGGAGTCATTCTTCACGTCTTCGCCAGCCCGGCCGAAGATCGCATGCAGCAGTTTCTCTTCGGGGGTCAGCTCGCTCTTGCTCTTGGGGGCAACCTTGCCGACGAGGATGTCGCCGGGCCCGACTCGCGTACCGACTCGGACCACGCCGTTCTCATCGAGGTTAGCCAGCGCCCGCTCACTGACGTTGGGAATGTCGCGGGTAAACTCCTCGCGACCAAGCTTCGTCTCGCGAATTTCGACGTCGTACTCCTCGATGTGGATCGAGGTGAAGGTATCGTCCTTCACCATTCGTTCGCTGATGACGATAGCGTCTTCGAAGTTGTAGCCGTCGAACGTCATGAACGCGGCCAGCACGTTGCGCCCCAGGGCCAGTTCGCCCTGGTACACCGCCGGGCCATCCGCAATGATCTGCCCCTTCTTCACCCGCTGGCCCTTCTTGACGATAGGCCTTTGGTTGAGGCAGGTACGCTCGTTCAGGCCATGGAACTTCCGCAGCACGTACTCATCGGCGTTGTCAATCAGGATGCGCAGCGCATCGACATAGGTGACCACGCCGCTACGTTCGGCACGTACGACCATGCCGCTGTTCTGCGCCACCGGCTTTTCCATGCCCGTCGCGACCACGGGCGGGTCCGTCCGCAACAGCGGCACAGCCTGCCGTTGCATGTTCGAACCCATCAACGCGCGGTTCGCGTCGTCGTGTTCCAAGAACGGAATCAACGCGGCAGACACCGACACCGTCTGACGCGGGCTGATATCGATATACTGCACTTCCTTGCTCGCCACCGTAGCCAGGTCGCCCTGCACGCGGGCCAGCACCGCGCCCTTCAGCAGGCTGCCTGTCTTATCAACGGCGTCGGGCGGCGCCAGAATGCCCTTCATCTCTTCGTCGGCACGCAGATACTTGTGCTGACCGTTGACCTTTCCATCCTTCACCACGCGATAAGGCGTGATCAGGAAGCCGTATTCGTCAATGTCAGCATAGATCGCCAACGACGCGATCAGACCAATATTCGTGCCTTCAGGCGTCTCAATCGGGCAGATACGGCCGTAGTGCGAGATGTGCACGTCGCGGACTTCGAAGCCCGCACGCTTGCGGTTCAAACCGCCGGGGCCCAAGGCCGACAGACGACGCTCGTGCGTCAACTGCGACAGGGGGTTGGTTTGATCCACCACTTGCGACAACTCGCCACGCCCGAAGAAGAAATCAATGGCGCTCGAAATACTCTTGGAGTTAACCAGTTCCGCAATCCGGCCCAGCTCGTTCGGGTCCTTCAGGCTCATACGCTCCTGAACGGTGCGACGAAGCTTGAGGAATCCCTTGCGCAGCTCTTCCGACGCCAGCTCGTCAATCGTGCGCAGCCGGCGATTGCCCAGATGGTCGATATCGTCGACGTATCCTTCGCCGCTACGCAGCTTGAACATGTACTTCAGGGAGTTGACCAGATCCTCGCTACGGAGCGTCATCACCGTCTCGGGAACATTCTGGTCAAACTTACGATTGATGCGGAAGCGGCCGACCCGACCCAGACGATAGCGGTTCTCATCAAAGAACTTTTCTTGGAACAGGGTCTTGGCCTTATCCAGCTGAGGCGGGTTGCCCGGACGCAGACGGGCGTAGATCTTCATCAACGCCGCCTCGTGGCTGTCCGAGGTGTCCTCCGCCAGGGTATTGAGAATCAGCGGATCAGCAACCTTGCTGACCACATCGATCGACTTCAGGCTGGACGCTTGAACCTTCTGCAGAGCCTCGCCAATCTGCGCCCCAGCCTTGACCAGTTCCTCGCCCGACTCCGCGTCAATGATCGGCGACACTGCATAGTGCGTGGGCAGCAGTTGCCCAACCTTGACGCTCTCAATCGTATAGAACTCACGAATGAGGGACTCGGTCGTGCTGTACTTCGCATCCAACGCCCGCAGGAACGTCGTGGCGGGGATCTTGCTCGACTGGTCGATGCGGACCGCGAGCACGTCCTTCTTCGTCACCGAACACTCAATCCAGCTGCCACGCTCGGGGATAATTCGGCAGCCATGCAGAGGCCGGTCGCCTTCTTGCACCTCAACCAGGAAATCCACGCCTGGCGAACGATGCAACTGGCTCACGATCACGCGTTCGGCACCGTTAATGATGAACTCGCCGCCGCCGATCATG
>JBLNDH010000505.1:0-2543 GCA_050261455.1 Bacillota bacterium | reverse complement strand
GGCTGATAAACATCGGGCGAGGAGAATCACCCTTGCCTGCTTGGCCGTTCACGTCTATACACCTTTCGTTGAGACGATACTTTTATCGTCTTCTCCGGGCGAAAATGCAAGTGGGGGTGGTATCCGGCGGGTATGCGGAATGACGCCGCACCGTGTTGGACGACACGTTGCCGGCGTTTCCCTTGTGCGTGTGATGGCTACTTCAGCCGCTCCAGATCCTGGATCCACTTCCGCTGTTTTTCCCCGGGTTTGAGCTGATCGACCAAGGCCTGGGTGACGTCGACCAATTGGGTGCCTTCTCGCTTGTATTCGACCTTGGAGACGATCACATCGACTCCGGCGGCGTTGGCGATGTCGGCCCAGTTGATGTTGAGCTTGGCCACGATTTCATCGACGGGGGCTTTGCCGGCCATCATCTGGTGGGCCCGGTGCTGTTGGGCTTCACCCTGGGCTTCGAGTTCGGCCACCTTCTTCTGGTCGCCGGCAGCTTTGGCTTTGTCACGCTCGGCAATCAGGGCTCGCAACTCGTTGTCGTGTGCCTTGGAACCGTAATAGATGATGATCAAGGCCCGCGGATCATAGGTGCCGACCCGCACGGCCTCGCGTTGTGGCTGGGCTGGGGCCTTCTGCTCTTGGGCTTGGCTCAGCACTGCCCAACTCAAACCTGTGATGACGCAAATGGCGACTGTTATGCTTGTGAACATCCGGCTCATAACGCGGCTCCTTTCCTTGTGAGCGTACTCTGGTGAACTTCGTGGCTTGCTTGTCGTTATCAAGGTGCGTGCCGGATGCTTATTAGGATAAGATGTTACGCGGAACAGACTTATGATTAGGCGTGATTTGTGCCCGCTGTTGGATCGGACATTCTTTGTACATAGTCATGCAAGGAATGAGTATGACCGGTGTGCGGAGGCGTTGTCCTTTGGTCGGTGTTTTCAATAACATGAATCCCCGCAATTTAGGCAAGCGAGGTGCTTTGTGGATGGCAAGGCGTTGATCGTATATGGCGGCTGGGATGGGCATCAGCCTCGGGAGGTGGCTGAGCTTTTCCGGCGAGTGTTGCGTGAGGAGGGCTTTGAGGTCGAGATGTCCGATAGCCTTGATGCCTTCAATGAGGAAGCCAAACTCAAGCAGCTAAGGCTCATCGTGCCGCATTGGACGATGGGCAAGATCAGTCAGGAGCAGGTCAATGCCGTGTGCAACGCCGTGAAGAACGGCGTGGGGATTGCGGGGTGTCATGGCGGCCTTTGCGATGCGTTCCGTGAAGCCACGGAGTGGCAATTCATGACGGGTGGCCAATGGGTGGCGCATCCCGGCGACGACGGATTGCGGTATCGAGTGAACATAGCCGATCAGGCGAGTCCCATTACGGCGGGGATTCGGGATTTTGACGTGGTGTCGGAGCAGTACTATCTGCATGTGGATCCGGCTGTAAAGGTTTTGGCGAAGACGCGATTTCCGGTGGCGGATGGGCCGCATGTGGGCAATGGGCCCGTGGAGATGCCGGTGGCCTGGACGAAGGTTTATGGGAAGGGACGCGTGTATTACAACGCCCTGGGCCATCACGCGGACGTGCTGGAGAAAGAGCCGGTATTGACGCTCATGCGACGTGGGTTTCTCTGGGCGGCGGGGCGGTTATGATGCCCGGGAAAATTGAAAATTCGTAACCTAATACCCAGAATACCATCATGATCATCACGATCGACGGCCCAGCCGGAACAGGCAAATCAAAAGTCTCTCGCGCCGTGGCGGAGCGACTTTCCATGGATTTTCTGGATACCGGCGCCATGTACCGGGCGATTGGTTTGGCGGCGGTCCGCCGACAGGCGGATCTGAACGATGGCAAGGAGCTGGCGTTCATCGCCAAGCATTGTCGGATTGAGTTTGACTGGTCCAAGAAGCCGCCGGAGGTGATCTTGAATGGCGAGCCGGTGGGACACCTGTTGCGCAGTGGCGAGGTGACATCGGCGGCGTCGCAGGTGGCGGTGGTGCCGGCGGTTCGACAGTTAATGGTCGAGCAGCAGCAGCGGATTGGGCGGGAGCATCCGAACCTGGTGACCGAAGGACGCGACCAGGGAAGCGTGGTATTCCCGCAGGCGGAGCTGAAGGTCTATCTGGATGCGACGCCGCAGGAGCGGGCTCGTCGCCGCGCGGCGCAGTTGCGGGCGCGAGGTGAGGTGGTGGATCCTCGGGAGATCCTCAATCAGATCATGACCCGCGATCATCGCGATTCGACCCGCGCCACGGGGCCGCTGGCGGTGCCAGATGGGGCCGAGGTGATCGATACGACCCAGATGACCGAGCAGCAGGTGATCGACCTGGTCGTCTCCCGGGCGCAGGCTCGGCAAGAAAAGTGCTAAGTACCGAGTGCTGAGTGCTGAGTCGGAGCGAATCTCAGCACTCGGAACTCAGCACTCAGCACCCGAATTGCCAAGTCCGGCGTTGATGGCTCGAAGCTAAGCAGTAGATGAAATGGATCGACTGAGCATGCAGATGTTACAGAACGTAGAGAGTGGTGGTGGAGAGGAGATGCGGCCGGATGA
>JBLNDH010000504.1:0-5179 GCA_050261455.1 Bacillota bacterium | reverse complement strand
CTGCACGCCCAGAGCCGTTGTCGTCGGGCCTTCGTAGGTCCACTTCCCGGCGAGGTACTGGTGGCCGATGCGGTCATCGAGGGTGCGCAGGTAGTCCACTCCGACCTTCGCCAACCGCGTCAGGATCTCGCCGGCTGGCTTCCGGATGGCTTGGTCGATCCCCTTGGCGATGGCGGCGATCTCGCTCTCATCAATCAGAATCTCGAACCGGATTTGTCCAAATAGGCTCTCGCTCATGGGGGCGATTCGGTAACCGAATGCGATATGTCGCGTATTTTCGCCGCGCTCAGTCTCCTGAGACTAGGGGCCAACGGCACAAATCAGGTCTCGGCGCTGGCCACTGGTTATGTAGACGAGATCGCCTGACCTTGTGGTCACGTAGTTGTTATTGGACAATGGGCGCAATCTCTGCTCTGCGAGGAGGAAGCATGGCAATCGAAGCAGAATGCGTTGGCGGTCCACTTGACGGTGAATCCACGGAGATCGTGAAGCATGACTTCTATGTGCCCGTCGATGGCACTGGCAAGGTCTATACCACTGCGGATGCCCTGAATCCGTCGGACCGGATGGCCCACTACCAATTCGAGCCTGAACAGGGCAAATACGTCTATGTGGGCACGGAGAGCAATAGGTAGATTTCGATAATGAAGCTCCCGATCTAACACCGAAAGGATGCCGATGTCAGAACCGCTATATCCGCCGCTTACGGCAAACCAGAAGGCGATCCTGGAAGCGGTAAGGGGCCAGGGCCGGCTCCACCGCAAACAGATCAGCGCCCTGCTGGGTGTCGATCAGCGGGAGGCCAACAACGAGATTTCTAGCCTCGTCATCCGTGGTGCCTTGGTTGCTGATGGAGACAGTGACATCTTCGCGCTTGGGAAAGAAGCGGAGTTCTGGATGTCACCAGCAGCCAAGAAGGGCGCTTGCGGCAAGGTTTGCCCCTCATGTGGCGTGAACCCTTGCTCCAAGCCTGCTGGCCACGGGGGTATGTGCTACTGCAGCGACTGCCGTTACGGTGATTGATCTCGCTGAAAGACGGCCGGCTGTGAGCGCGACATCATCCCGCCAGCCGCCCGAACTCCTTCTCGAAGGCCCCCTGGTAGTAGTCGCGCTGGCTTACCAGGTTGTTCAATCGCTCTGTCTGCGCCTGACCGTAGGTGTCGGTGGTCTGTCGGCTGGAGTTGATGCGGTTGATGATGCCGTTGAGGATGGCCACGCACGCGGCGAACAGCAGCACGCTTTCGGTGTTGGCCGGAAGCGTGTCGATCGTGTAGGCGCTGGTCACGTACCGCACTGAGATGGCCTCGGCGAACATGGGCGCGGGCATCAGCCGCAGAGTCGTGTTGTTGACGACCTCCCAATCGAAAGCGTCGGTTCGGCGCTTTCGCCACTGGGCTAGGATCACGTCCATGGCGTCGCCCTGATAGCCCTGGGGGATGGCGCTGTTGCCGAAGCGGAGGCCGGTCTGGGGATCGATCTCGTCGCCCAGAAGACCATCGGCCAGGTACGCCGCCGACCGGATCACCTCCATGACCTCGTACACGTCCGCGCCCAGCGTGGCCTGGAGGTCATAATCCTGGACGCCCGGCGTGGCGGTGAAGGTGAACTCCTTGAGGCCCGTGGCGGTGCCGTAGATCGTGTTCAGGTCGCGCACGGCCGGCGCGATGGCGGCGGCGATGGCGTCATCGGGGATGAACGTCTCGCCCACGGCGTTGTCCATCTTGTTCCCGGTGATCTGCCTCGCCTTATCGATGATCGTCGCCTGGTCGGGCATGGCTCTCTCCCATCCCCTTCAACAGCAACGCCCCCACCTGTCGGCTTCGGGGGCGTTGCTGGAAGGAGGAGCTTGTCTGTCTACGCGATGACCAGCTTGCCGTACACGTCCGCGAGCTGGCTGGAGGCCGGGTTGCTCACGGTGTTCGGAACCGCCACGCCAAAGCGGCTGTACACGCCTCGCTCGTAGCTGCCCACGCCGGGCTGCTCCAGCGTGCCGGTCACGCGGATCGGCCGGTACGGGCAGAACTGGATGGCCGGGTCGAAGTCGGTGGTCGGCCGGCGGCCGAAGAGGATCGTGCCGGTGGCCATTTGCGGATCGACGATGACGCGGATGCCCACCTGCCGGAGCGTGCCCACGTCGCGGATTGGACCCTGGGTCAGGTCCACGCCATCCGCCACGTTGCCCACCGGGACGAAGGTGGTCAGCCGCATGAGCTTCTCCACCGCATCCGGAGAGGCCACCGCCCAGTTGGGGTAGGTGGTTCCCGCCCGCTTTGTCGTGATGGCGGTGATGACGCGTAGGATGCCGTCACTCCAGATGGTCTCGTCGTACGCCTTCTTCTCCGAAGGCACCAGCGCGTCGTACCCGGTCGGCTGGGCCGTCCAGGTAACAACGTTGCTGGCCGGGACCACCGCCAGGGCCGAGTCGATCAGGGTGCGGTCGGTCACCCACTGGAGCATGTTGCTCATCTCGCCGACCATGGCCCCGCCCAGGTCGCCGCCGTAAAGGGCGCTGTAGTCGTCCTCGCCCTCGTAGAACCAGTCGCTGACCACGCGGTAGCTGTCCACGGTCACGACCATAGAGCTGATGCTCAGCTTCAGCTTGTTGGCCTGCTGGCCCTGGCCGACTTTGAAGAAGTCCTTGTTGAACTTCGCCAGGTCATCGGTGCGATCGCCATCGGCGATGTTCGGCACGCTGCCGTTGAAGGCGGTGTTGTACTTGAAGTCGCGGAAGAAGACGCGGCCATCGGGACCGTTGAACGGCACCACGCCGAAAAGCTGGAGCGCGAAGAGCCGAGGGTAGGCGCGCAGGATGGTGCCGATCATCTGGCGGGCGTAGGAGGGAATGTCCGTGCCGGCCATGGTGGCTTCCTTCTGCCACAGCGTCTGCGGCAGGCGGGCCACGTTGGTCAGCATCTGAGCGACCACCAGGCGGGTGGCCAGCTCGAACTGCTTGCGATAGCCGCTCGTGCCGGCGGCATTGGCCCAGTCGATCTTCTCCAGCAGGGGCTTCCACGCCCCCAAGGTGGACTTCGCCTCCGGTGAGAGATCGGACTCGGCCATCGGCAGCGGCACACCGGCGTTGGGGGTGAACTCCGGCATGGCGAAGGGCAGCCGGCGAGCCTGGGCATTCAGTTCGGTGACGTTGATCATGGTGCAAGTCTCCAAGGAGCACAGCTCCAAGCGATTTCCAAATCCCCGGACCCGCCGGGTACGGTTGATTTCCTTGTTGCGGCCTTACAGGGCCTTGGCCATCTCCGCCGCGATGGGCAGCGCCTCGGCATCGGAGCCGGTGCTGGTCTGCTCTTCGTTCAGGGTAGTGATGCCGGTGATCCCCAGGTCGGGATCGACCCGGACGGCGGCGACGGCCTCATACTCGGCGGTCTTCTCGGCGATCAGGGTCTCGGCGGCCTTCACGTCGAACGCCTTGTCGGCCGTAAACTTCTCCACGGCCTTGCGGATCTGGTCGGCGAAGCGGTTGCTCTTGAGCAGCTCCGTGACCTTGGCCTTCACGTCGGCGACGCGCTTGGCTTCGGCGGCGGCTTCCTCAGCAACTCGCTGCGCTTCCTTGGCGGCGGCCTCGCGGTCGGCGGCTTCCTTTTGGGCCTTTTCAGCGGCGGCCTTGAGGGACGCAATCTCCGCGTCCTTGGCCTCGCCGGCCCTGGTCAGCGCCTCGATCTTCTCGGCCGCGTCCTTCTCGCTGACTTCGCGGTACGGGACTTCGACGTTGAAGTCCTTGGCCCAGGTCTGGACGCACTCGCCCAGGCTCTTTCTGAGGCGGTCGCATTGCGATTTCATCTGGTCGCACTGCGACTGCATCATGTCGCACTTGGTCTTCATCGCGTCCATCTCGCCGCGCATGGCCTTCTTGTCGGCTTCCGCCTGCGACGTGACGGTATCGATCTGCTTGGCCAGGTCCGCTTCCTTGGCGGCCACGGCACCCTGGATCGCCTGCTCATGGAGGGCGAACAGTTCCGGGGCTTTCTCCTTCAGTTCAGCGAGGGTCTTCATGACCTGCTCCTCTTGTTTGATAGCGCCGCCCAGCGACTCGTCCGTCGTGACGGCAAGTTGGTTGGCTTCCTTGGTCCAGGCATCAATCACGGAGGGGTCGTCCACGGCATCGATCTTCTTGAGCCGGTAGAACTCCAGGATCGTGGCCGCTTCATCGTCCTCGGCGATGCCGTAGAGCTTCCGCTCATCGGCAGTGGGCTCGCGGCCCTTGGCATAGCCGACGGTGGAGAAGCCGATAGCCATGCCCGCATCGAGCTGCGCCTGAAGGTCGGCCCCTCGGCTGTGATTGGCGATGATCGTGAATTCGCCCTCGACGGCCCCGTCGCTCTTCAGCTCCAGCTTCTTCCACAGGATGGGCGAGTCCTTCAGGTTCCCGCCGTGGAAGAAGCTGGCATGGTCCACCGCGCCGATCAGCTTGCCGGCGGGGATCAGTTCCTCGTTGGCCGTCTTCACCTGGGTCTCCCACTCGCGGCGGGGATAGATCCGGTGGTTCTGGTTCATCCGATCGGCGTGAGCGACCTTCGCCAGCTTGTAGCCGGGGCACTTGCGCCCATCGTCCTCCTGAATCTCAACCTTGGTGATCGCGGTGGCAGGCACGACGACCTTCTCCACCACCAGCACGGCGTCCTTGGATTCGCGGATGGCCTTGTTCTCGGCAACGAGTTGGGCAAGCAGGTCGCTCATTCAGGGGGTAAGACGCAAAAAGAGTTCCCACTCGCCTGCTACTTGTTGGGGTGGCTCAGGACCGTGGGCAGAGGGATGGTGTCGACATTGGTGGTCTTTACCAGATGCCATTCGCCCGAGCCGCGGCGAGCCTGGTACGCCGCGTTCTTCAGCAGCGCCGCCTGCACGACGCCATCGCCGTCGCTGAGGATGGTCCAGGGCTTGGCCGAGAACGCTTGGGCATTGCCTGGGGGCGGCGAGACGAGGCGCAGCTCGATGCTCACGCCGCTCTCCCTAATGCCCACGGCGTCATAGGTAGTGAGGTAGGCTGTGCATTTGTCGGGATCGGGTGGAGCGGAGATCGCCGCCAGCACATTCACTTGTGCGTCATAGCCCTGGGTCGCCGGCTCCGCGTTGATCGTGACCGTGGCGGAGTGGCCGCTGTATCCGAGCTTCGCGATGCGCAGCGTGTATGTGCCGGGCTGCATGTCGAAGGCGGCGATGCCAT
>JBLNDH010000503.1:0-3234 GCA_050261455.1 Bacillota bacterium | reverse complement strand
CCGGTGGTGCCGTCGTCGCCGGTGCGGGTGTAGATTCGCATGGGGGCATCATGGCAGGGGAGAGGGGAGGGATCAAGGGGGAAGGGGCATGGGGTGTTTTGTTGTCCCGGGTCAAACCTTGGACGGGGGAATCCGGGTCATCGCTTAATGCTCTGAACCCGGCGTAGAAGAGCGATCTGCGACAGATGGGGCACAATGTGGGCTGGGCCCGCAACCCAAGTTGGGGAAGGGAAGCCCACGAATCTTCACGAATCTTCACGAAGGAGCCGCGGATGAACGCGGATGAACGCAGATCATGGGGGAGCATGGGCGGGCCGCCCAATGCCACGATCGCGCACGGGCGAGATGAACATTATGCATCATCGATGTAAGAGCAGTTCTTTCGCCCCGTTGGGGCTGGAGATTGGGCGAGGCCGGATTCCAGGGGCTAACGCCCCTGGCTATTGACTGGCACCCCGTTGGGGCTAAAGCGACAGATCCACGTGCATAATGTTCGTTGGCACGAGGCATCGCTGCAGCAAAGGGAAGATCAATCCATTCGTGTGAATTCGTGGAGATTCGTGGGCAAATCTCGCTTGGTCAGTTGGATTTGAAAGAGGGTTTGATTTCGAGGGGCCAGGGGTCGGAGAGGGTGCGGAGGGGTTTTAGTTGGTAGTCGGGGGTCAGACGGTAGAGAGCCAGGTTGAAGTAGTAGCGGCTGTCCTTTTGCTCGATGGGTTTGATTGGATCAATCGGGCTGGTAAAGGAGAGTTCGTCATTGCTGCGCCAGGCGGGGTAGGCGGGGAAGCCGGTGTGGCGGTTGCCGGCGGGGTCGGTCAGGGTGACCGTGGCGTCGGCGAGGATGTGGGTGGAGCCGGTGGCCGATTCGATCACGGCGATCTTGGACTGGCGTTTGTCCTTGTCGGCAGGGTTAAGGATTTTCTCGACGAGGATCCGTTTGCCATCGGGGCTGGTCAGGAAGTATTGGCCCACCTCGGTGGCGAGAGGTTTCACGGTTTTGTCGGCATGAACGTAGCGGAAGAGAGTGAAGACGGCGTTCTCCTCGGGATCGGTCTGGGGGATGGGGCCGGGGAAGGTGAAGGAGAAGGAGGTCAGGAGGATGTCCTGGCCAAGGGGTTGGATCCAGGGAGTCAGGGGCAGCAGGACGATGGCGAGCGGCTGGCGATCGAGATGCTCGGCGCCGTCGTTCAGCACGACTTCGGTGAGCATGCCCGTGTCGGAGGGCTTGGCGTCATTGACACTGTTGGCTTCGACGAATGCCAGGCGATTGGGGCCGGTGAAGCAGGCGGTCTTGGCGCACTGAAGCGAGATGGCATAAAGGCGTTTGGTGGGAAGAGAAAAGGCATAGAGGCGGGAGACGCTGTCTTTTTCGCTGGTGTTGGTGACCAGGGCCAGCCAGTTCTGGTCGGGGGAAAGGGCCATCATCCAGGGCATCTGGGCTTCAAGGACGAAGAGAGGGGTCGTTTTGCCATTTTCCCAAAGGCTGACGGTGGTTTCCTGTTTGTCCTTGTCGTCCTCATTCTTTTTGGACGAAAACTGCTCTTCGCTGACATTGAGCCAATTGTGGCGGGTTTCGAAAGGTGGGATCGTGTCGCTCTTGGGATCGACGACGGCGAAGTAGAGGCGTTTGGAGTCATTGGACCAGGCGAAGCCGCCGGTGGTGGCGCCGAGCTTGGCGACAATGGCGCCCTGGTCGTCGATGATCATGGCGGGGGATTCGGAGCCACTGGGCGGGACATAGGCGGCGTGGGTGCCGTCGGGAGACCAATAGGTTTGGGCGGGGATTTCGCAGCCGGCTAAGGTCAGGAGAACTAGAACAGGCACGAAGGCACGCAGGCACGAAGGCAGAAAGGGGCGCAGCCCCGAGGGAAGAATAAGGGGAGGAACGGGGGTGGTGCGGTGCGTCATGGCGAGATTCCTTTCCAGTTGGACGAGCTGCCAGACAAATGCATTGGACGTGCCAGCAAATCGGTTGTTCCGAATTCGTGGTCTGAACACAGCTTACCGAATCTGAGGCCCTTGCGGCAGGTGGTCTGGGCGGACATTCGATGTATGGCCGGTAGCATGGAATGTCCGCAGGGCGAGGGACTTCGGAGGAATCCGGGTCTTCGCTGCGCTCCGAACCCGGCGTGGAAACGACTCTGGAAACAGTGGAGTCTGTCAGGTTCTGCTTCGTGGTTCTTTGTGGCCCTTCGTGGTTTGAAAACCAATCCCTATAATGCCCGGCCTATGGCAGCAAAGATCATCGACGGAACAGCTATCTCGGCTCAGGTTCGCCAACAGGTCAAAGATCGCGTGGCGCAGCTCAAGGCGAAGGGAAAGACCGTCCGTTTGGTGGCGATCCTCATCGGGGCGACGCCGGCGGCGGAGATGTATGCCCAGCGGCAAGGGCAGGCGTGCAAGGAGGTGGGCATGGAGTATGAGCTGCTGAAGCTGCCGGAGACGATCACGCAGCAGGAGGCGGAGACGAAGCTCGACGAGCTGAACCGTGATCCGGCCGTTACGGGGATCATGCTGCACATGCCGGTGCCGAAGCAGCTGAGCGATAGCACACTGCAGCAGCGGATTGCGCCGGCAAAGGATGTGGAAGGGGTGAATCCGACGAATTTGGGATTGATCGTGTCGGGCAAGCCGTTGAATGTGCCGTGCACGGCCAAGGCGGCATTCGAGCTGGTGAAAACGACGGGGGTGTCGATGCGTGGGGCAGAGGCAGTGGTGGTAGGGGCCAGCGAGATCGTGGGCAAGCCGGTGGCGCTGATGCTCAGCGATGAGCGGGCGACGGTGCAGATTTGCCGAAGCGCGACGCCGGATTTGGCGGGGCATTGCCGCAAGGCGGATATCCTGGTGGCGGCAGTGGGGAAGGCGGGGATCATCGGCGGGGATTTTGTGAAGGACGGGGCTGTGGTGATCGATGTGGGGATCAACCGGGTGACGCTGCCGGATGGGACGAAAAAGACGGTGGGGGATGTGGAGTATGAGGCGGCGAAGGAGAAGGCGGGGTGGATCACGCCGGTGCCAGGGGGCGTGGGGCCGATGACGGTGGCGATGCTGCTGATGAATACGGTGAATAGCGCGGAGAGGATGGGGTAACCACGAAGGGCCACGAAGGAACACGAAGAAGAGGCGCGGATTTGGGTTGCGCGGGTGAGGGAGAGGCGGATACGACTGGGCCCTGCGGGCCACCGCGAAGCGGCGTAGCGAGCGAAGCAGTACACGCACCTGCAAAGCGGTGTA
>JBLNDH010000502.1:0-11387 GCA_050261455.1 Bacillota bacterium | reverse complement strand
CGCATCAGGTTGTCCAAGTCGTGCACTTCGATCAAGACCGTCAGGTTCATCTCGGTCGCCAGGATCTGCAGATCAATCAGCTGCGACATCTCCAGGCACTCGGCAATCAGCAGCATCGCATCCGCCCCCGCCGCCCGCGTCTCGTACACCTGGTACGGATCGATGATGAAATCCTTCCGCAGCACCGGCAGCTTCACCACATCCCGAATCGCATGGATGTATTCCAGATTCCCCTGAAAGTACTTCTCATCCGTCAGCACGCTCAAGGTGTCCGCCCCGGCCGCCTCGTACGCCTGCGCAATCTTGATCGGATCAAAATCCGGGCGGATCACCCCGGCGCTCGGCGAAGCCTTCTTCACCTCCGCAATCAGGTTCACCGCCTTCTTCGTCTTCCGCGTCACCGCATTGAAGAAGTTCCGTGGCCGCCCAAGCTCGGTGATCCGCTCTTTCAAAACCTCCAGTGGCACCTGCACCTTCTTCGCTGCCACTTCCTGACGCTTCGTCTCGACAATCTGATCGAGAATTGTGCTCATAACGCTCTCACACCGCTCCCCACAGTCCTCGTCTGCCCCGGATCGCTCACCTCGACCGTGCCTGGCGAACCAAGCAATCTTTACCTTTCACCTCTGGCCGCTATTCCCCCCTCCCTATACTCTATGTCCCTCACCGCCCGCTACATAGGGTGCGAGCGGCGTGCCACTGTAAACCGGACACCCATGATGTCAAATGATTTGGCTCTAGCCCAGCAGCAGGTTACCGCGGGATGGATGATCTTCCTCGCCTTCGCCACCTTGCTGGCCCTTCTCATCATCCACGCCATCGGCGTCTTTTCCCGCCGCCCCTTCCCCGATTTTGATCGCCTCAGCCCCGCCGAACACCCCGGAACGCTCGCCTTGATCTTCTTCGCCGCCCTCGTCGCCTGGATCTACACCCCTGTTTTCTATATCAGCTACCGAGGAATCCCAGCCACAACTCAGGGCACATACGCCCTCTCCCCCCAAGACCAGGTCGCCATTGGCGTCATCGCTTCCTTGATGGGCCTGGCCGTCCTCATCATCGGCAACCAGACCTTTCGCGAGCAAGGCCTGCGTCATCTCGGCCTCACTTGGCGCCGCCTCCGTTCCGCTATCCCCCAAGGCATCCTCGGCATCGCCCTGGTCTTGCCCCTCCTCGCCTGGGTGACCATTTTCACCATGATCGCCTGGCGGCTCATGCAGCTCACCCATCCCGAAAAGCACGAACTCCTCGAAATTCTCGACAAGACCCACGATCCCAAGCTCGCCACCTTGCTTGTGATCACCGCCGTCGTCATCGCCCCGGTCTATGAAGAACTCCTCTTCCGTGGCCATCTCCAAACCCTCCTCCGCTATTTCTTCCGCCGTCCCTGGCCCGCCATCCTCCTCTCCTCGGCCGCCTTCTCCCTCGTTCACCCTTGGTGGACCCAACCCCCCATCTTTTTCCTCGCCCTCTGCCTCGGCTATGCCTACGAACGCACCAATAACCTCTGGGTCTCCATCCTCATCCACGCCCTCTTCAACGCCACTTCCGTCGTCATCTCCCTTTTCGTCCACGCCTGATTTCGTCCACGCCTGATCGCCGCCCCTCCGCCCGCCTCTCCATTGCTGCAACCCCGCCCAAATCATAGAATCCGTTCCTTTAAACACCGCTGCCCCTGGGCAGCCCAGTTGACGAGGTAATTGTCGAATGCCTTTGGTTGCTGATCTTCAATCCCGTGGCCTGGTCAATCAGGTTTCCGATCCCGATCTGGACGCCCGCCTTGCCAAGCTCGCCGCCCAGCGTCCCATCGCCGCTTACGCCGGCTTCGATCCCACCGCCGACTCCCTCCATGTCGGCAATTTCGTCGCCATCCTCGGCCTGATGTACGCCCAGCGCAACGGCATTCGCCCCATTGCTCTCGTCGGGGGTGCAACCGGCCTCATCGGTGATCCTTCCGGCAAATCCTCCGAGCGTCAGCTCCAAACCAAGGAGACCATCGCCCGCAACGCCCAGGGCATCCGCCGCGTCCTCGAAAAGTTCCTCAACTTCAACGATCCCAAGGCCCCAGCCACCATCGTCAACAATCTCGACTGGTTCGGCCCGATGTCCGCCATCGATTTCCTCCGCGACGTCGGCAAGAGCTTCCGTATCGGCTCCATGCTTGCCAAAGAGTCCGTCAAGAACCGCATGGCCGCTAGCGAAGAGGGCATGAGCTACACCGAATTCAGCTACCAGCTCCTCCAAGGCTACGACTACTATCACCTCTACAAAAATCACCAGTGCGTCCTGCAACTGGGTGGCTCCGATCAATGGGGCAACATCACCGCCGGCACCGACCTGATCCGCAAGCTCGAAGGCGAAGGTGGCAACGCCTACGCCCTTACGCTGCCCCTCATCACCACCGCCAGCGGCGCCAAGTTCGGCAAGAGCGAAGGCAACGCCATCTTCCTCACCGCCGATCGCACCAGCCCGTTTGATTTCTACCAGTTCTGGCTGCGCGTCGAGGATGCCGATGTCGCCCGCTACCTCCGCCTTTTCACCTTCCTCCCCATCGACCAGATCGATTCCCTGATCGCCGAGCACACCAAGGCTCCCGAAAAGCGCCTCGCCCAGAAGCGACTCGCTCAGGAAATGACCCGCCTCGTGCATGGCCCCGAACTCACCGAGCAAGCCATCGCCGCCAGCAGCACCCTCTATGGCTCCGCCGGCGTCGAACAGCTCAACGCCGCCACCGTCGATGCCCTGGCCGCTCAAGGCGTCCCCACCACCAGCATCCCCCGCACCAAGCTCGATGCCGGCTGGCCCATCGCCGATGCCGCCGTCGAAACCGGCCTGGCCAAGAGCAAAGGCGAAGCCCGCCGCCTCATCGCCCAAGGTGGCCTCTACCTCAACAACGCCCCCGTCACCGACGCCAACTCCACCCTCACCGCTGCGAACCTGATCGCCAACACCGCCATCGTCCTCCGCGCCGGCAAAAAGAACTACCGCCTCGTCCGCGTAAGCTGATCACTCCGCGCCGCGGGTGCGGTTACTCTCCACTTGCGCATTTCGAACGCCCAGGGAACAAGTTCCCTGGGTCCTCCCCCCTGCGCGGATGGTATATTCATGTAGTGTGCGGGTGCTATGCGCCAAGCGATTCGACTCGCAGGAAGACCTTTGGGATAATCCCCAAGCCGGGCTGTAGCGCAGCGCAAGTCCGGATGATTCGGATGATCAAAGATGATGTGGACCTGTGCTACGTTCTGGTCCACCCTGGGAAACATCTCGGAGGATATCCACTCCGGCCGGTGAAGATGAACTGAACACGGCGGGGCCGCTTCGGAAGTGGATCACGCCGCGTAAGCCCAAAGATTGAGGAGTTGCTTTATGCCCGAGGGATGCCTGTACCGCATAGATAACGACAGAACTTCGCGCAAGAGATGGCTCCTGAACATCCCCATGACTGCGGAGCTGCTGCCACTCCAGTGCCTGCTACGCGACGGCCAGCGCGTTGAACATAGTGCCCCCATACCTGTGGAGGTGGTGAAGCAGGGACCGCGTGTGGATATCCACTTCTCGACACCCATGAGCGTGCCGATCGTCAGTTCTCGCGTGGCGGAGATTCTGGAGGCACGTTGTGCGGATGAGGTCCAGTTCCTGCCAGTTTTCAATGACCAGTTGAGCGGGGAGTATAAGGTCCTCAACATCACGTCTCGGATTGACTGCCTCGATGAGTCTCGGTCACAGTTCAGCAACTATCGGGGTCCGGGAGATTTCGACTATGTCTTCGACATGACCATTGACTTCAGTCGGGCAAAGGCCGGCCGCATCTTCCGCTTGGCTACATGGCCCGCAGTGGTCATTGTGAGCGAGGAAGTGAGAACGGCTCTTGTTGCAGCCTCCGCAACAGGGGCAGTATTCGAGACGTTGCGAGTATCTTAGTGATGCAGGGTGGGCTCCGCCCGCCACTCAATGACAATATCCACGGGAAGAACCATGAGAAAAACACTGATTTGCCTGATCGGCATCCTATTCGTCCAAGTTGCATTCGCCGCGACCCCGCCACAACCCCTCGCCCGCTGGAACGCCGCCGACATGGGCGTCGTCGCCAATGAACAAACCGACAACACCGCCGCCCTCCAAAAAGCCCTCGACACCGCCGGCCAAGCCGGTGGCGGCATCGTCGAACTCCCCGCCGGGCGATACCGCGTCAACGGCACCCTCTCTATCCCCGCCGGCGTTACCCTTCAAGGCACCTATCGCGTACCTCCCACCGCCGCGAGGAAAGTCGAGAAACCCGACGGTACCGTCCTCCTCGCCTACGCCGGCCGAGGCTCCGAGCAAGGCCCCCCTTTCATTCGTCTGGCCGGCCGCAACTCCACCATCGCCGGGCTGGTCGTCACCTACCCGGAATGGAAACAGACCGACGTTCCCCCCGTTCCCTATCCGCCTTGCGTGGAATCGCATGATACGGAAAACGTCGCCATCCAGGACTGCTGCTTCCTCAATCCCTACGAGGCCATCAAGCTGGTCCGGGCCGCTCGTCACCTGGTCCGCAACATCACCGGCTACCCCAGCAAGCGGGGCATCTATGTCGATGAGTGCTATGACATCGGCAAGATTGAGAACATTCACTTCTGGCCCTTTGGCGTCTCCTACAAGGCCGACGACCCTTACTGCAAATGGGTCAACACCCAAGGCGTCGCGTTCGAACTGGCCCGCACCGATTGGCACTACATCCTGAACACCTTCTGCTTCGGTTACGGCGTCGGCTACAAGTTCTCCGAGTCCAAGGCCGGCAGCACCAACGGCAACTTCCTCGGACTCGGGGCAGACTCCTGCCGCCGTGCCATCGTGGTGGATCAGGCCCAGCCCGCGGGGCTCCTGATCACCAATGGCGAATTCGTCGGCCGATGGGGTAGCACCGATTCCGTCTGTATCGAAATCGGCCCGAAAGTCGAAGGCAAAGTCAGCCTGGTCAACTGCTCCTTCTGGGGCCCGATCGACCGCTGCATCTGGATGCGCAGCCCGGTTGGCCAACTCACCGCCAGCGCGTGCCATTTCGTGAACTGGGACAACCATGGCCAAGGCGCCGCCGCCATCCAGCTCGATGCCGGCAAGGCCATTGTCCAGGGCTGCACCTTCTCCAAGGAAGGCACCCATGTGCAAGCCGGCCAGCACGTCCGCTCCGCCATCCTCACTTCAAACCAGGCGGATGGGGGTTTCCGCGTTGACAACCATGCTGGCAAGCGAACGCAATTGCTGGCCAACGAGGACGAGCCTCTCGAGCTGTCATCCGAAGCTCGATCGCACTACCGGATTACCATCGGCGATGTTGGTGATGGCCAGTACCTCCAGCAGTGGAATGGCCGGGAACGCGTCGGCGAACGCACCATGCGCTGGTCCTCCGCCAACTCGCAGCTCATCCTGCCGGTTGTTTCCAACAAGCCCTATCGGCTCACCATTGAACTGGCGGCTCCGAAGGAAGCCCAAATGCCCGAGGCCGGGATCTACCTGGACGGCAAACGAATCGCACCCATCGAGGCCGGTGCTACCAAGGTCGTTGCCGAGTTGCCTCCGTCCACCAAGGACCGGATTACCGTCGAACTGCGTTGCCGCGGATGGGTGCCGAAGGACACCAAGCCCGGCTCGGAAGACGAACGCACCCTGGGCCTGTCCGTCTATTCGGTGCTGATGCAAGCACGCGATGCCCAAGGCCGAGTTCTGAATGCCAACACCGGCGACTGGCTGCGCGAGCCAAATCCGACCAACTGAATCCATCCTCCCAATCTCGAAAGTGCCCGACACCATCCAAGCCCAGGGATTCATCCCTGGGTCCACCTTCAATTGGCAATGGAGAATTGTCAGTTTTCAATTGTCAATGAAGCGTGGTGATCCTCTTTTCGCCGTCCGATCCCGACAGACGCTTGCAGTTTCGCGGATCCAATTGCGCTCTTCCGCCAATCCTCAATGGGTATCCTCTGTGCCAATCGAGGCTCATAGCTATTTGCTGGACTTGATTTCACGCTTGTTCAGTACGCCAGCCTGCCCTAGAGTCTCTGGTTGGTAAGGAGCGGTTCCACAGCTTCCACGCCGGGTTCGGAGCTACGCGATGGCCCGGATCTCTCTTCCGGTTCTGAAACCGCTTCTAGCCCAGGAGAACCACTATGGCCAAGCATTGGCGTTGCGCAGTCGTCGGCACCGGCATGGTAGGGGAGTGGCATGTGCGGACCATCCCCAGGCTCCCCAATGCCCACCTCGTTGCCGTCTGCGACATCCTCCCCGAACGCGCCGCCGCCGTCCTTGAGAAGAACCAATTGACCGGCATCCCCATCTACACCGACGAAGCCGAGATGCTCCGCAAGGAGCAAATCGACATCATCCACCTCTGCACTCCCAGCGGCAACCACATGAACCCGGCCATCCTGGCTATGGAGGCCGGCAAAAACGTCATCTGCGAAAAACCCATGGAGATCCAGCTCGATCGGATCGACCGCATGATGGAAGTCGCCAATCGCCATCGCGTGCGGCTGGCCGGGATCTTCCAGAATCGCTGGAATCCCGCCAATCGCGCCCTGCATGATGCCGCCGCCGAAGGACGCTTCGGGCGAATCGCCTGGGCCGGGTGCTTCACGCCCTGGTATCGCACCGATCAGTACTACCGCGATGGCGGCTGGCGCGGCACCTGGAAGCTCGACGGTGGTGGGGCCATCATGAACCAATCCGTCCACGCCATCGACTTGCTGCAATGGATCGTCGGCCCGGTGAAACAGGTCAGCGCCTATGCCGCCAGCCGGATTCACCCGGAAATCGAAGTCGAAGACACCCTCAGCGCCTCCCTCCAGTTCGAAAACGGGGCTTTCGGCACCATCGTAGGGACCACCGCCATGTACCCCGGGCTCCCCGTGCGCATCGAGGTCGGCGGTGAAAACGGCACCGCCGTCTCCGAGAACGGCCTCAAATTCTTCAAATTCCGCGACGAGCGACCCGCCGACAAGGAACTCCTCGAAACCATCAACGCCCGAAAACCCACCACCACCGGCGGAGGGGCCAGTGCCGCCGATGTTCCCCAGGACCTGCATTACAAGAACATCAGCTCCATCCTTGCCGCTTGGGACGAAGGCCGCGATGCCGACACCGCCGCCCCCGAAGCCCGCAAGGCTGTCGCGATCGTGCTCGCTATGTACCAATCCGCCCGGAATCATGGCCAACCCGTGGAAGTAATGTGAGTCTATGGCATGCCATTTGTTCATCTCCCGACGTCTTTACACGCTCACGGAGGTTCATCATGGCAGGCGAAGACGTCGCTGCAGGAAAGGGCAAGGAGTTAAAGGGCAAGGCCAATGAGGTCACCGGTGCCGCCAAAGGCAGCACCAGCCAGGAACTCAAAGGCAAAGCCCAGAAAGCCATCGGCAAGGCCCAATCAAAGCTGGGCAAAAAGACCCAGTGAGTTTCTCTTGCCGATCCAACCCGCCAGGCGTCAGTATCCCCTGACGCCCGGCGTTTCTTTATTCCCGCCTACAGCACCTCTCGATTTCGTGTAGCGAGCCTTCGCTCCCCCATACCCCAAGCCTCTCCCCCATGCGCACACCGTTGCATGGGCTCACCCGCGATGCCACTCCCGCAGTGCCTCTCCCCCTTCAATTGTCAATTCAGCGTGGTGATCCTCCCTTCGCCCTCCGCCCCAAGACCACGCTTGCGGTTTCGCAGCCCCACCAAGCCCATCCGCCACCCCGCCGCTTCGCGGTGGCCCGAAGGGCCCAGTCGTCCCTTCGCCCCCCAATCCCCACTCCACCCCGTTTAGCGGCTCCTACCATGCCCTGACCAGCCCGCCCATGGACCCTCACGTCCACCGCAACGGAGCAATCTCAAGCATACCGACTGCCCATGCTCGTCCCGACTCCGCACTTCGCACTCAGCACTCAGCACTCAGCACTCAGCACTCAGCACTCAGCACTCAGCACTCAGCACTCAGCACTCAGCACTCAGCACTCAGCACTCAGCACTCAGCACTCAGTAATTTGCCCCAACGCACGAATCCCCCTCCCTGCATATAATTCCCCCATGTCCCTCAACCACGAACTCTCCGACCTCTTCTCGACCCTGGCCGATATCATGGACATCAAAGGCGAGAATGCCTTCAAAGTTCTCGCCTTCCGCAAGGTCAGCCGCATCATCAAGGACCTCTCCATCGACATCCGCCAGGCGGTCGAGGACGGCACTATCGGCGATATCGAGGGCATCGGCGAACACAGCCAGCGAGTCATCGTCGAGTACGTTAAAACCGGCCGATCCACCGATTACGATCAACTTGCCCAAAGCGTCCCCGCCGGCCTGCTTCCGCTGCTCCACATCGAAGGCCTCGGCCCCAAGACCCTCGCTCTCTTCTGGAAAGAGCGGTCCATCACCAATGCCGACCAGCTCAAAGCCGCCCTCGAGGACGGCTCCCTCATGGGCATCAAGGGCATCGGCGAGAAGAAACTCGCCGCCATCAAGCGGGGCCTCGAAGCGCAAACCCGCGCCGCCGGTCGTGTTGGCTTGGCCGATGCCTTGCCCGTGGCCGAAGACATGGTTCAGCGCCTTCGCCAGCTCCCCGGCGTCCTCCATGCCGAAATCGCCGGCAGCCTCCGCCGCCGCCGCGAAACCATCGGCGATATCGACCTGCTTTGCTCCGTCAAGGATGCCTCCCTCGGCGAGCAGATCACGGCCGCCTTCGCCGCCTTCCCCACGGTCACGCGCGTCTTGAACCAAGGCCCGGTCAAAGCCTCCATCATCTCCGCCTCCGGTCTCCAGGTGGACCTCCGCGTCTTGGCCGAGCAGCATTTCGGAGCGGCCTTGCTCTACTTCACCGGCTCCAAGGACCACAACGTCAAAGTCCGCAGTCTTGCTCAGAAAAAGGGCCTGACCCTCAACGAATGGGGCCTCTACAAGCTCGACGAATACGAGAAAGCCGGCAAGAAAACCTCCGAAGCGCCGCCCATCAATCCGGTGGCCAGCAAGACCGAACAGGAGATCTATCACAAGCTCGGCATGGAGTTCGTGGAACCGGAGCTGCGCGAAGACCGCGGCGAAGTCGAAGCCGCCCTGGACCACCACTTGCCCAAGCTCATCACCCGCGCCGATATCCATGGCGACCTGCATTCCCACACCACCGCCTCCGATGGTGCCGCCACCATCGAGGAAATGGCCCAAGCCGCCAAGGCCCTCGGCTACGAATACTTGGCCATCACCGACCATTCCCAAAGCCAAGCCATCGCCAATGGCCTGACTCCCCAACGCCTCCTGAAGCATGTCGAGGCCATCCGGAAGATCGCCTCCAAACTCAAAGGCATCACCCTCCTGGCCGGTAGCGAAGTCGATATCCTAGCCGATGGGCGACTCGACTACGAGGATAAGGTCCTGGCAGAACTCGATATCGTCGTCGCCAGCCCCCATTTCGCCCTGAAGCAGGACCAGCACAAGGCCACCGAACGCCTGCTCCGCGCCATCGAGAACCGATATGTCAATGTCATCGGCCATCCCACCGGCCGCCTGATTAACGCCCGCGAAGGCCTGCCCCTGGACTTCCCCCGCATCTTCGACGCCGCCGCGAAGACCGGCACCGCCCTGGAAATCAACGCCGGCTGGCCCCGCTTGGACCTCGATGAGTTCCACGCCCGCGCCGCCATCAACGCCGGCGTCACGCTCTCCATCGACACCGATGCCCACAGCCCCCAAGGCCTCCAAGACCTCGCCCTAGGCCTCTCCACCGCCCGCCGCGCCTGGGTCACCTCCAAAAACGTCCTCAACTGCCTTCCCCTGACGTCCCTGAAAACCTTCCTCGCCACCAAACGCTAATCCGCCCATGCCACATTCCCCTCTCTACGCGGTCCTATACTTCTCCGTGCAAGATCAAATTTCCCGTGTTGTGTCCGCGTTCCACCCCTTTCACCTCATCCCCACCCTATGAAAGCCATCGCATTGATCAATGCCGCCGCCGGCTCCGAAGGTTCCGACCAATCCACCCGCCAGCAGGAGCAAGTCCACTCCGCTCTTGCCGCCGTCGGCGTCGACGCCACCGTCCAATCAGTCGACGCCAAACACCTCGCCATCGCCACCCGTGACGCCCTCGCTCGCCGTCCCGACCTGATCATCGCCGGCGGCGGCGACGGCACCGTCAGTACCATCGCCTCCGTCTTGGCCAACACCGACATCCCCCTCGGCGTTCTACCCCTGGGCACGCTCAACCATTTTGCCAAGGACCTCAATCTGCCACTCGACCTGGAAGCCGCCACCAAAGCCATCGCCACCGGCCGCACTCGCCCGATCGACATCGGCCAGGTCAACCACCACTACTTCATCAATAACTCCTCCATCGGCATCTACCCCAAAATGGTCCGCAACCGCAAACAACGCCAGCACCAAGGCCAAGGCAAATGGCCCGCCATGGCTGCCGCAGCAGTGCAGGTCTTCTCCCGCATGCCCCTTTACCATGTCCGTTTGAATCGCAATGGCCACGAAGAAGACCATACCACCCCATTCATCTTCGTTGGCAACAATCGCTACGAGATAAGCCCTCCCGATTTCGGCGGCCGCACCTCCCTCGACCTCGGCCAGCTCAGCCTCTACATCGCCAAAAGCACCAGTCGCCTCGCGACCCTCGGCCTGCTCTTCCACGCCGCCCTTGGCCGCCTCGAACAATCCCCCCAATTCGATTCTTACTCTCTGCCCGAGCTCTGGATCCACACCAGCCGCCCTGAAATGGACGTCGCCCTCGACGGCGAAGTCACCCGATTCCCCACCCCGCTGCACTACCAAATCCGCCCCGGCGCCCTCCGCGTAATCACCCCGTGACCCGCCCCCGGCGCCATTGCCACCTGGCGAAAGTACGGCCACCAATAACCCCCCGCATCTCCCCCCAAGCCCAGGGATTCATCCCTGGGTTTCCTCTTCAACTCCCAATCGAAATTGCACGCTCCTCCATCTACAGCGACAACAAATACTCCACCAGATCGTCGATCTGCTCTTTGCTCAACTGCGACGTGTTGCCATGGCGGCCATTGGGGTTGTACTTGGTGAAGATCTCCTGCAGCGTAACCGCCCGCCCGTCGTGCAGGTACGGCGCTGTCCGCCAAATCTCAATCAGCGACGGCGTGTCAAATTGTGTGTGATTCTCCGCGTCAAACTCGCCGTGTGTCCCCACATTATACGACTTGCCGCTCGTGAACTGCTCCCCAGTATGGCAGTGATTGCACCCAACCTTCGCATCCTCGAAGATCGCCTTGCCGCGCTTCGCCTTCTCCGACAGATCCCCATTGGCCAGCCGATACGGGCTCCGCTCCGGCTGAAGCGACCGCAAATACGCCTGCACCGCCGCCAGATCCTCCGCCCGCGGCTGGTACATCGCAAACTTAAACCCCGCGCCCGCCGCC
>JBLNDH010000501.1:0-7848 GCA_050261455.1 Bacillota bacterium | reverse complement strand
TGGGAAGATACCCACGGGAAAGTGGACATCGTGATTTCCAGCGTCGGAACCGGTGGGACGATTACCGGGATTGCTCGTTATATCAAGCCGCGTAAGCCCAGCTTCCGCGCCATCGCGGTTGAGCCCAAGGAGTCGCCCGTGATCTCTGGCGGCAAACCCGGGCCGCACAAGATCCAAGGCATCGGCGCTGGCTTTATCCCCAAGAATCTGGATACCACGCTGCTCGGTGGCGTCGAACCGGTCGCATCCGACGAGGCCATCGAATGGGCGCGTCGGGCCGCCAAAGAGGAAGGGCTGCTCGTCGGCCTCAGCTCCGGCGCCGCCCTGGCCGCCGCTGCCCGCGTCGCGACTCGCCCCGAGAACAAGGACAAATTGATCGTCGCCATTATCCCCAGCTTCGGCGAACGTTACCTGTCCACGGTCCTCTTCCAAGGATTGATGAGTTAGGCAAGCAAGTTGCCAGTTGTTAGTTGCCAGTTGCCAGTGAGGAGTAGGTCGCCACTGGCAACCACCAACTAACAACTACCAACTGATTTCTGGAGATCCTATGCGATTTGAAACCTTGGCGATTCATGCCGGACAGGGCCCCGACGCGGCGTTTGGGGCGGTCATGACCCCCATCTACCAGACCTCCACCTTCGCCTTCAAAGGTGTGAACCAACCCGGCAAATTCGACTATTCCCGCAGCGGCAATCCCACCCGTAAAGCCCTCGAAGATTGTCTGGCCGCTCTGGAAGGCGGCACCGCTGGCTTCGCCTTCGCCACAGGCATGGCTGCCGAAGCCACCGCACTCGGAACCCTCTCGCAGGGCGATCATGTCCTTATCCACGATGATCTCTATGGCGGAACGTACCGCCTCCTGACCAAGGTCATCACCGGTCATGGCGTCGGCGTCGATTTCGTCAACATGCGCGACCTGGACGCTTTGCGGAAAGCGATTCGCCCGAACACCAAGCTCCTCTGGACGGAGACGCCAACCAATCCCTTGATGAATCTCCTGGACCTGCGCGCCATCGCGTCGATCGCCCGCGATCGCGGCGTGACCACGATCTGTGACAACACCTTCCTATCCCCTTATTTCCAGCGGCCGTTGGATTTGGGCATCGACGTCGTCCTCCATTCGACCACCAAGTACATCAACGGGCACTCCGACGTGGTAGGGGGGGCACTGATTACCCGGGATCCAAAGCTGGCCGAGAAGATCGGCTTCCTCCAGAACGCGATGGGCACCTGTGCCGGCCCACAGGACTGTTTCCTCGTGCTCCGTGGCATCAAGACCCTCGCGGTCCGCATGGAGGCCCACAATCGCAACGCCTTGGACCTGGCGCACTGGCTCGAAGAACATCCCAAGGTGCGTGCTGTCCTGCACCCGGGCCTGGAAAGCCATCCCCAGCGTGACCTGGCCAAACGCCAGATGACCGGCTTTGGCGGAACCTTCTCCTTCCGTCTCAAAGGCGGCAAAGAAGAGGCATTCCGCCTCCTGGGCAACGTCCACCTGTTCACCCTTGCCGAATCCCTCGGCGGCGTCGAGTCCTTGATTGAGCACCCCGCCACGATGACCCATATGTCCATGCCCGAGGGGGTGAGGAAGGCCGTTGGAATCACGGACGACCTGGTCCGCATCTCGGTGGGGATCGAGCACATTGACGATCTGATCGATGATCTGAAGCACGCGTTGGCAGAGGTCTGATCGCGCGTCGGTTGGGTCTTTTCAGAAGCCCAATGCATAAAAAAACTCCCGGCGTGGGATACCGGGGTATCCCACGCCGGGAGCCAATCGTGCTGACGCTCCGAATCGAGCGTCTTTTGTATCCTTACCGATCGAACTGCGCATCGAACGCAATCGACGACGGCTTGAAGTTCAGCTTCTTCACGAACGCCGCTGCCTCGGCCGCGCCGAATTCGCGGTCCATCCGGCTGTCTTCCCATTCCACCGACAGCGGGCCCTTGTACTGAATATCGTTCAGGGCAACGATGATCTCTTCGAAGTTGATGTCGCCATGGCCCAGCGAGCGGAAGTCCCAGTACCGTCGCGGATCAGCGAAGGTCGTATGCCCGCCGAACACGCCCGCATCACCGTTTCCATGGCCCCACCACGCATCCTTCATGTGCACATGGTAGATGCGATCCGAGAACGTGCGGATGAACTTCACATAGTCCACATGCTGATAGCCAAAGTGCGATGGATCGTAGTTGAACCCGAACCGCTTGTGGTTCTTGACCGCTTCCAGAGCACGCTGTGCCGACGCGATATCAAACGCGATTTCCGTCGGGTGCGCTTCGAGCGCGAAGTTCACATTCTGCTTCTCGAATTCCGCCAGAATCGGCTCAAACCGCCTGGCGAAATCGTCGTACCCCTTCTGCCAATACTTCTGATCCGTCGGGGGGAAGGCATAGATGCTGCCCCAGATGCTCGATCCGGTGAACCCATTGACCACCGCGCCGTAGCCGGGGATCGCCGGGCACGATGCCGGCCGGGCGTCCATGAGCTTCCGGCAGGCCTTGGCCGCATCGGCCATCCGCTGCGCTGCACGCTTCCGCACGCCTTCGGGCTGACCATCACCCCAAATCTCCGGCGGCACGATGCTCTTATGCCGCTCGTCGATGTTGTCGCAGATTGCCTGGCCAACCAGGTGATTCGAAATCGCGTGGCAATTCAGCCCGTACTTGCTGAGGATCTCCCAGCGGTTCTTGACATAGCTGCTGTCACTCAGCGCCTTGGCGATATCGAAGTGATCGCCCCAGCAAGCCAATTCGAGCGTTTCATAGCCGAAGCTCTTGGCCTTCTGGCAGAGCGTTTCAAAGGGCAGATCGGCCCACTGGCCGGTGAACAGTGATACTGGACGAGCCATTGTAATGCCTCCTCGGTTCCTAAACCCTAGAATCGACCAAATGTCCCCAGATCAGAACCAGATTCAAGGCGTGTGTCAATAAGCCGCACACCAATCCGCCTCGGCAATTGCAACTACCTTACCGGTGGACAATAAACCCGAATCGCCCGGATCGGCACATTCTTGCCATTTGCCGAGATAATCTCCAGCCGGTGCGTTCCATTGGCCAGCCCCTGCGCCAGCGTTGTTGCGTACTCCCGCGACGCTTCCTCCACCTTCGGCGTCGCATAGATGTCCACGAACATCGGCAGCACCTTCCACTTGCACTCATACCCCACCGGCACATTCCCCGCTTTGAAAAATGCCGCCGGATCGATCTTCACCCGCCCCGATTTGGACACGAACACCTGCTCGTTCGAGCCGCTCCCATCCGGCCCTGTTACCGAACCGGTCACGTTAAAACTCCAACGCTTGGATTCGCTATCCACCGCCGTGATCTTCAGCGTCCAATCCTCCAGCACCAGCGGCTTCTCATGATCCACCCGCGACACAAACAGTGGCGACCAGGGCCCCGGCGCCGGCCGCGTGATCCGATAGCACCCGGCAAACTCCGACGGCTTCTTCCCATCAATCAACACCCTTGCCGTTGCGGTCGCCCCCTCGAGTTTCCCCGCCAGCACATCGACCCGATTCCCCTCAAATTCCACCGTCAGCTTGCCATCCTTCCACGCAATGTCCTTGCCGACTTCCAGTGTCCGCATCATTCCCTGCCACGAGTCTTTCGGCAGTTCCGGCCGGTAAACCAGATATTGCTTGATCAACTCCGCCATCAGGTAGCATCCCTGATCGTTCAGGTGTACCCCGTCCCTCAGTAGATCCTTCGGCTCCAGCTTGTTGGTCTTCAGGTAATCCATCCATCCCGATCGCACATCGCACACCCCGCACCCATACTTCTTCGCAATCTCCGGCAGGAACACGTGGTTCATCATGTAGTCCCACCACATCCCCTTGTCCGCCTTCTCGTCCGGCGTCTCCTGCGGCCACTTCGTCACATGGTCCTTCTGCATCAGGATCTCCGCCGTCGTGCGCATCCGCACGTTGCGGATAATCTCCTCATACTGCTGATTGGCCCCGTAAACGTGGAAGATCAACAAGTCCGGATAGAACGGATACAGATCATGTTCTGCCGGCCGAATCAGCAACTGCGACGCAAACCCGCCGATCGCCCGGTTCTCAATTTCCAGGTCCGCATAGGGGAACCGTTTCCGCAGATCTTCCGCCACCCGCTTCCACCAATCCTGCTCGGTGATCGATTGCCCGTAAAAGAGGATCCGCACCTTGTTGCGATGCTCCGGCGTACTCGTCGCCAGCAACGTCATCGTCTGCTGAATCCCCAGCCCCAACTGCTGCGGATCCTTCGCCGCAGGTACCGGAGGATATGCTTTCCTCGCTTCACCCACCTGCTCCGCCGCCCTGACGCCCAAGGCGTTTAGCATTCCCGTTACCAGAATCGTAAGAATTGCCCATCGCCGAATTGCTGAGGTTGTCGCCATGCCCCGCATTCTACAGATCCCCGCGTAGCTGTCGTCCCCTCCTTGGGTGTGATGGCCTACGCAATGAGCGTCAGGGCTGGAAGCTGTCGCAATACCCCTCTGTCGTTACTTCGCCGCCAGCTTCGCGGCGATTTTCGCGACATGCCGGCCTTGGGCGCGGGCAATGGCTAGCTCATTGGCGCTCGGCTGTCGCTCGCCCCGAGTTCCTGCAATCGTGGAGGCTCCATACGGCGTGCCGCCACTCATCTCCGACAGGATCGTCAGTTCCTGCGAACTGTAAGGCACCCCCGCAATTACCATCCCCTGATGGAAGAAGAATGTGGAGAGGGTCAGCAGCGTCGTCTCCTGTCCACCATGCTGGCTGGCCGTGGACGTGAAGGCGCTGCCGACTTTGCCAATCAGGGCCCCTTTCACCCAAAGCTGTCCAGTGGCATCGAGAAACGCCCTCATCTGCGCCGTGACGCTGCCGTAGCGTGTCGGCGAGCCCAGAATAATCGCATCGGCCTCGGCAAGCCGCTTCGGGTCGGCGATCGGAACATGGGCAAACGCCTGCTTGGCCTGTACTGCTCCCATCTTCTCCAACACCTCCCGCGGAAGCGTTTCCGCAACTTGAAACACCTCCACTTCGGTCCCAGGCACTTCGCGAGCCCCCTCCGCGACCGCCTCGGCCAGCCGGTAGACGTGCCCATAGGTGCTGTAGAAGATAACGTGAACTTTGACGGCCATAGTGCTGTTCCCTTCTCTATATAAGAGTACGGCCACGTTCTGCCGTAACCTCTAATGATAGGCCTCGCATCCGTCCGCTTGCGCGAATATCGGGCCGGAAGGTGGAACCCCATAAGCATTCACGCCCCAGCAGATCCTGCCTGCCACCCGCTTTACAGAATGTGTTTTCCATCCCACGCCGGCTTCGGAGCGAAGCAACGACCCGGATCTCTCCGCGGCTATGAACCAATTGGAAGATGGGAACCATCCCAGTTGTAAGATTCTGATTGTCCATCTTCAAAGCGGTGCCGCAGTCCGTTAGAATGCACAGCATGACTGGCAAGTGGCAGGATTTGGGCATCGTGCGATGTCTCTTGGATTCCTGATTCGATACTTGCCTTCTCGGGGTTCTTCGTGACCCCACCCAAGCCGCAGGAGTGGCGGAACTGGCAGACGCGCAGGTCTTAGGAGCCTGTGCCGAAAGGCGTAGGGGTTCGAGTCCCCTCTCCTGCATTCATGACAATCGACCGGGCATGACAATCGACCGGGGTGATGCTTTTCGCGGAAGCTCGGCCATCCCTGCAACAAGGATCAGCATGAGTGTCCCCTCTATCAGCGGCAATGTCCCGTTTAGCGGCGGCCCGCAGGGCCGGGTTCATCACCACCTTCCCCACTCGACAATCCTCTCATGGATTTCTCTCTCACTTGCGTTGTTCCTTTCCCTTCCTGCCCATGCCGACCAGCTCGTCGTCAATAATCTGACCTACAACGACGTCCGCATCACCGCCGTCCGCGATGGCGAGGTCTTCTTCACCATCGCCGCCTCCGGCAATGAAACCCACAAGCCCCTCGTCCATGTCTCCAAGATCGCCCTCAGCGACGAGCCGGCTTTCAACGCCGCCGAAGAAGCCTACGCCACCAAACAATGGGATCGGGCCACCGAAAACTACGAGAAAACCCTTCGCACCACCCAGAAACCCTGGCTCAAAGACTGGGTCTCTCTGCGTCTGCTCGAATCGGCCAGCCAGGGCGGCCGCTTCGACGCCGCCATCCAGGCCTACATTGTCTTGGCCGAAAAGTCCCCCGACTCCGTCCGAGCCGTTAAGCTCCTCATGCCCAAGCCCGATTCGGCCTACCTCAAAGAAGCGATCAAACAGGTCAATGCCGCCATCGACCGCAACAACAAAGCCCCGGTCAAGGATGTCCTCTTCAACCTTCTGGTCGAGCTTCACAAGGTCCGCAATGATCTCAAGGCCGCCAATGAAACCTTGACCCGGCAGATGCAGCTCAAGGCCGCTGATCCCAGCACACCCGAAGGCGCCCGAGCTGCCGTTGCCCTGAAACTCAACGCCATTCGCTTGGCCCTGCAGGCCAAGGAGTATGCCAAGGTCATCCAGCTTATTGAAAAAGACTCCTCCGCTTTCGTCGAACCCGCCGACCAGGCCGAAGCCCTGTTCGACTTGGCCGAAGCCAAAGCCGGCCTTCTTGGCTCAAGTAAAGATGTTGCCGCTTGGAAGGATGTCGCCCTGGCCTACATGCGTGTGGCCGCCAACTGCTCTGCCTCCCTGCCGCAGGTTCCCGCGGCCCTCTTGAAAACCGCCGCCATCTACGAATCTCCCTTGGCCGAAAAAGAAACCGCCCTGCGGATCTACGAGCAGATTGCCACCGAATACAAAGGTCAACCCATTGCCAAGGACGCCGAAAAAGCCATCCAACACCTCAGACAGTAATAGCATCCACGAAACCGCCTGAAATTGGTTTTATTAACCCGTAAAGACCCGCCTATTTAGAAAATAGAGGCCGCCTTACACCCTCCGGGCACTTGTTGCACCGCATTGCCCCCCGTATAGTTTCCCCTCCAAGGAACACCATGCTTCAGATACTGCGAAAATACAACAAGAAGATTCTCGCTGTCGTCGGCGTCTTCCTCATGATCGCCTTCATCGTCCCCTCCGTAGCCAAGCGGGGCGGACAGTCTGGACATCAGATTTATGGCCAGATCGGTGGCGAGCCTATCCGGGAACCCGAGTTCCGCCGGGCCTATGAGGAATGGCATGCCCTCATCGGCCGGGGCGCCACCTTCCCCCAGATGGTTGGTATGGGGCCGGATGGCCAGCCGCAGTACGCCGCTTTTACTCTCATGGAACTTCAGATTGCCGGGAAGATCATGCCCCTCTATATGGCGGAGAATCCCATGCGTGGTTATCAGGAAGCCATGATGAGGGCGCAAGAGATCGTCCGCCGCATCGACCCCACGAACTTCCTGCTTCTGCTTAAGGAGGCGCAGCGGCTGAACGTCCGTGCCAATCCCGACATCGTCAAGCAGGTCCTCGCCGCCCTCCAGCAGATCCCCACCGATGATCCCGAGTTGCGCGAGCAGGCGGTCGCCGATTGGCTCACCGTCATGGAAGCCTTTGATCGCGTGGCCGACTCCCAGAAGGTCAGCCATGTCATGGCCGTCCAGCAGGTCGCTCGCGACGAAGAGCAAATCGCCACCAAGCTTGTCGAGTTCAAGGCCATCAACTACAAGTCCCAGGTTCCCGCTCCCACCCCTGAGCAACTTGAAGCCTTCTTCCAGAAGTATCGCAACGTCAGCCCTGAAGACAGCGACATGGGCTTTGGCTACAAGTACCCCAATCGCGTCAAGCTCGATTACGTCCGCATTCCCCACGCCAAGCTCAAGGAACGCGTAAGCGACGAAGACACCTACAAGTTCTGGAAGGACAATCAGCAGTTGTTCCCGACGACCCAACCCGCCG
>JBLNDH010000500.1:0-13981 GCA_050261455.1 Bacillota bacterium | reverse complement strand
GGGCTGACGCCCTGGCTATTGACGATCGCCCCTTCGGGGCTGAAGCAGGCGAGGCACGGGCATCATGTTCCTATCTATCGAGCTTATCTATGCGTCACAAGTCGCCATTCGGTGAGTGGGGTTTGGCCGACCGGGGCGAAAGGCGTTGATTTCACCCAACTTGGCCGTGATCGGCGCCAAGGTGCTCACCGCCCGACGGATCTCGTGTTTGAGATCCTCTGGATCGGCCTCGGCACGCAGATTGATCGTTAACGTGCCGCGGGCGAGCGGGCTCTTGAGCGTGTGCGTAACGTGGGGCTCGCCTTCGGTCCGCGTCAGGCTCACCGCACCCAATATCGAATTTCCCCACGGCAGCGTCGTGGGCGTTAGGGGTTGTGAGACATCTCTCAAGCATCAACGCGTTCAGGGACATGCTCGGAGTCTGCGAGCGTTGCGTAAACAGCGGGAAAAGCGGGACGAATGAACAGGCCGTACACCCCCCCACCGATCAGGCCACCCACGATGGGTGAGAAGATGAAGACGGTAAAGAATCCACCGCGCGGGCCGGGGATCGCCACCGATCGCCAACCCGCCAGATACGCCAGCAGACGCGGTCCAAAATCCCGGGCCGGGTTGAAGCCCGCCTGGGTCAGCGGTGCAAACACCGAGATCAACACGGCGATGGTCAAGCCGATGAACAGGGCAAAGAGCGTCCCATCGGGCCGATTGCGGTTTCGAGGATCGGTCAGGGCAAAGATAAAGAACACCAGCACGGCTGTCCCCAGTCCCTCGGCCCCCATGGCCTGGATCTCGGTCACCTTGGCATAGGCCTGTGCGGTCGTGCCAAAGATGCCCGGGTTGGGGAAGTATTCGCCAAAGACCATGGCGCTCAATTCGCTGCCGGGTTGTCCTCGGACCAATCCCTTGTCGTGTTCAAAGGCATTCAGCACACCCGAGAAAAGCGACAGAAGCATGGCGGAGGCCAGAAACGCGCCGATCACCTGCGACAGGATGTAAGGAACAACCTTGGCTTGAGGGAAACCTCGCCAGGCCCAGACGGCGATGGTAACGGCCGGATTGATGTGGGTGCCACTGATCGCACTGGTGGCGTAGATGGCCAAGGCGATGATCATGCCCCAGACGATGGCAACTTGGAAGAGCCCCTCCAAGGCGCCGGTGAGCACAGACACGAAGACCACGCCGGTCCCGAAGAACACCAGAAGAAACGTGCCGATCAACTCCGCGAGACATTCCCACAACAACCGGTGGCTGGTGAGCATCGGGGCGTCCTCCTCGTACGCTTTTCCGAAGTACTCCGCTTGGGACGCATCGCCTGCGAGATAACGGCCAGGAGATCCGCAATGGACTGTTGGTATTCCTGAAGCGTCTGACCCCACGACGTCAGACATACGCGGCCGGCCGATGTCAGGGCAAAGCACCGCTTGGCGGGGCCACGGTCGGCCAACTCCCAGGTCGATTCCACGAGCCCTTCCTGTTCCATCGCCTTAAGCACACGATAGACGCCGGTGGGATCGGGGCTTTGGCCGCGGAAGATGCGGATTTCCGCAAGGCGTTGCACGATCACGTAGCCGTGGAGCGGCTGATCGGCCAGCACAGCCATGACGGCAGGCTGAACCAGTCGCGCCAGGGTCTTACCCGAACAAGGACATTCGTGAAGATCCATTAGTAGAGTTACTCCAGTAGCGGACGAGCTCTTGTACTCACCCCAGACGCTCGGGTCAAGGGACGGCTGGAACGGTTTGCAGGACAGTGTAGCCAGCTAGCGGAGGGAACCCGGCCCTACGGGCCGCCGCTAAACGCGGCCGAGCCGGGATTGGGAGCTGGTTTCGTAGGGGAAAGGAATCCGGGTCATCGCTCGACGCTCTGAACCCGGCGTGGGGAAGGCGGCAATGCGGCCACTCCGACGCTCCAACCGGCCAAAAGGGATACGCGCTCGGATCAAGCAGGCCCATCGAATCGGAAGCGGACATGGCTCGATCGGGCAATGCCATCGACCAGGTCTTTTCCGCGATGACCGCTCAACTTAATCGGCCGCTTGCTGGCAAAACGAGGATTCCGTGCGGCAATCGATCCCGGGGAGACGATCCATGGTATCCCATTTGCTCGGCAGCTCTGGATCTTCGGTCGAGCACGGTGTTGTCCTAACCGGCATTGAGCAACAAATATAAACAGGGAGGTCCTTGCTCTCATGGTAGCAGCAATTCTGCGACGTCGGGGGCTCGTATTGGGAGCTATCCTTCTGGCATTCACTCTTCTAGGCTTTGCCTGGCCGGCAGGCGCCAGCGAAGCGGAACTGATTCTTCCCGATCTGCGACAATCGAATTTCCATGGCATCAGCGGGCAAACCCTGTTGCAATGGGGCCTGCTCGTCTGCGTGGCCGGCCTGGTCTTCGGGCTGGTCATCTATCGCCACCTGCGGCGACTGCCGGTGCATCGTTCGATGCTCGAAGTCTCCGAGCTGATCTATCAGACCTGTAAGACCTATCTGCGCCGCCAGGGTCTGTTCATCCTGCTTCTGGAGGTGTTCATCGCGGCGATCATCGTCGTGTATTTCGGCGTCCTGCGGCACATGGGAGCGGGAGAAGTCGGGTTGATCCTGCTGTTTAGCCTGGTGGGAATCGCCGGCAGCTACTCGGTGGCGTGGTTCGGCATCCGCATCAACACGTTCGCCAACTCACGCACGGCCTTGGCGAGCCTGGATGGCAAGGCCTATCCCGTTTACGCCATTCCCCTGCGGGCAGGGATGAGCATTGGGATGGTGTTGATCAGCATTGAGCTGCTCTTGATGCTGGTCATTCTTCTGTACGTGCCGAGGCACCTGGCTGGGCCTTGCTTCATCGGTTTTGCCATCGGCGAATCGCTGGGTGCGGCGGCTTTGCGTGTGGCGGGCGGGATCTTCACCAAGATCGCCGATATCGGGGCCGACCTGATGAAGATCATATTCAATGTCAAAGAGGACGATGCCCGCAACCCCGGCGTCATCGCCGACTGCACCGGCGACAACGCCGGTGATTCCGTCGGGCCCACCGCCGACGGATTTGAAACCTATGGCGTAACAGGCGTGGCCCTGATCACGTTCATCCTGCTGGCCGTGCCGGATCATAGGGTGCAGATCCAACTGCTCGTGTGGATCTTCGCCATGCGACTGGTGATGGCGCTGGCCAGCGGCGTGTCGTATCTGATCAACGATCTCTTCGCCAGGGCCCGGTACGGCAATTCGCGGGACATGAACTTTGAGCATCCGCTGACGATGCTGATCTGGTTGACGTCGCTGGTCTCGATCCTGTGCACCTTCGCCGCGTCGTATTTGCTCATCGGCGGCCTGGGCGGCGGAATCTGGTGGAAACTGGCAAGCATCATCACCTGCGGCACTCTGGCGGCGGCCATCGTGCCAGAGGTGACCACTTTCTTCACCTCGACGCGTTCGCGGCACGTGAACGAAGTCGTGACGGCCAGTCGCGAGGGCGGGGCCTCATTGAACATCCTCAGTGGGCTGACCGCTGGCAACTTCAGCAGTTTCTGGGTGGGCGGCATCGTGACGGTCGTGCTGATGGCCCTGGCGTACGCGATCAGCACCATGGGCTTGCAGAACCTGATGGCGGCGGAAGCGGTGTTTGCGTTCGGCCTGGTGGCGTTCGGGTTCCTGGGCATGGGGCCGGTGACGATTGCCGTCGATTCCTACGGCCCGGTGACGGATAACGCCCAGAGCATTTACGAATTGAGCCTCATTGAAACGCAGCCGAATATCCGCGAAGAGCTGAAACGGGATTTCAACATCGACGTGGATTTCGAGCAGGCCAAATACCTGTTGGAGGAAAACGACGGCGCCGGAAATACCTTCAAGGCAACCGCCAAACCGGTGTTGATCGGCACGGCCGTGGTCGGCGCCACCACCATGATCTTCTCGATCATCATGTTGCTGACGAAAGGGCTGACGCAGGGCATGCAGAATCTGTCGATCCTGCACGCGCCCTTCTTCCTGGGGCTAATGGCAGGCGGAAGCGTCATCTACTGGTTCACCGGTGCCAGCACGCAAGCGGTGATCACCGGCGCTTACCGGGCGGTGGCGTTCATCCGGCGACATATGCACCTGGTCGGCCAGCAGCGGGCCTCCAACGAGGATTCGAACCGCGTGGTGGCGATCTGCACTCGCTATGCGCAGATGGGGATGCTCAACATCTTCCTCACCGTCTTCTGCCTGACGCTGGCCTCGGCGTTTGCCGATCCGTATTTCCTGATCGCATTCCTGATCAGCCTGGCGATTTTCGGCCTGTTCCAGGCGGTCTTCATGGCCAACGCCGGCGGCGCGTGGGACAACGCCAAGAAGGTCGTCGAAGTTGAACTGCGGGAGAAAGGCACCGAGCTGCATGCGGCAACCGTCGTGGGCGATACCGTGGGCGACCCGTTCAAGGACACGTCATCCGTCGCGCTGAACCCGATCATCAAGTTCTCGACATTGTTTGGCCTGCTGGCGGTGGAGCTGGCCATCAGCCTTCAGCGGACGACGAGCATTGTCCTGGCAGCAGTGTTCTTCGCGATTGGATTGATCTTCGTCTACCGCTCGTTCTATGGCATGCGGATCGAGACGAAGGAAGCGGCCGAGGTTGAACCCACCGAAGTGCCCGTGCCCGACGCCGCGGTTGCCGCTGTGGAATATCACCGGCATGAAGCCGTGCCCGGTGAGAAGGCCGCAGGGACAACACATGACCTGCGGCAGCCGGAGGCGAGCAACGGTGCGAAGCCCGCAAAGACGCGCACGATTCCACCAGGATACACCCGGCCGATCGAGGGATAAGTCGGCTTGGATCCGCGTAAAATCTCTGGAGCAGCCCCAAGCCGGACCTATGCTACGGTCCGGCTTGGGAGATGTCTCTCAACCCTCGAACCTGCTTCGGCAATACCGTTACGGCTTGGGCGCCGGCGTGGGCTGCCAGATAACGCGGGAACTTCCCAACACCGTCCCGGTCGCGAACGCGATGTCGATCTGCGCGATCTGGTACTCGGTGACGGCCGAGATTTCCGAGAGCTGCGCGTTGGCCAGGCGGGTCTGGGCATCCAGCACATCGGTAGACGTGCGCAGCCCCTGGCTAAACTGCCGGATTTCCGCCTCCAGGGTGCGACCTGCCAGAACCACGCGAGACTTGCTGGCCAGGATACGCTGGTAATTGACCTCGAGCTGGTCGATCGCATTGAGGACTTCCTGCTCGATCGTCAACTCGCGGGCGGACTTGGTGGCCAGCTGCTGCCATCGGTTGGCCAGCGCCCGGCGTAGACGGCTGCGCGCCGCTTCGTTGCCAATCGGCACTTCCATACGCACGCCAAGGCGATGGTCCTCATAATCCTTCTCGCGAATCATGCGGAAGGCGTCGCTCCAGGAATCCCCCAGGCCGTTGATGTTGTACGAATAATCCAGGACAACCAGCGGCAGCATGGCGTTGCGTGAGAAAGCAATGTTGGCGGTCTCCTGGGCAATCTGCAGCTCGGTTTCCAGCAGTTCCATGCGATTCCGCAGGGCCAATTGCACCGTCTGCTGCGTGTCGAGCTTGTAATAGGCCGCATTGGGACTGCTGTCGGGGATGACGATCGAGGGCGTGTCCATCTCCAGCCCCGGCCGGTTGATGATGCCTTTCAACTCTCGCTCGCGATTGCGCAGGAGATTCTCGGCATTGATCACCGCTTCCAGAGAGTCGGCAACGCCCGACTCGGCCCGGATGACTTCCACCTCGGCCGCCAGTTGTGCCCGCACCTGCCGCTGCGCCCGCTCCAGTTGTCGCACCGCCAGGTCATACTCCTGCTTGCGCACCTCCAGCGCCCGCCGGGCCGCGTACAGCCGCCAGTAAACCCGTTCGGACTCCGCCAGGAGGCGAATCACCTCCAGCTTCGTTCGCGCTTCGCTCTGCTGGTATTGATAGAACGCCACGCGAATGGCATAGGCATTGGCGTCGGTCCCGAAGCCGCGCAGCACCGGATGACTGATCGAGGCCACCGTGTCCGCGCCAAAGGCGGGATTCAATGTAGACCACTGATTGTCCGTCTCTGTGCGACTGACCGGCAGATCGAAATTGAGCGTTCCGCCGGTCCGCAGGGGCATGCGCACGCCGGCATCGGCCGAGAAATTCTTGGCCTGGTTGCTGTCCAACTGGCTGGCCGAGGGAGTATCGAGCACCGAGTAGTTGGCGGAACTGGTGAAGACCGACTCAAACTGCGCCTGCGCTTCGCTGATCGCCTGCTTGGCAATTGTGGGATTGAGCAGTTGCACCTGCACGTCAAGGTTGTTCTGAAGCGTGGCCTGCCGGACCTCATCGAGGCTGATCCGAACCTCCGGCGGCGGGGTCTGGGTGCTGCGGGTAGTCGCTGGCGTCAGCGACTGCGTGGTGGGCACGGTCGTCGGACGCGTGGCCAGCTGCGACATCTCCGTCGCGTCGATTCCACGCAACGTCTCTTTGGGCACGGTCCATTCGCCGGTGCCACCGGTGCCGAACGAGCCATCACACCCGATCATGGCCACCCACGCCGACACCACGATCAGCGCAGGGACTAGGCGGCCCTTGTGCAGCACGATGCGAAGCCCCATGGATCCTCCACAAATCACTCATGCCGCAGCGCGTCGATGGGATCGAGCCGCGCCGCTTTTACCGCGGGGAACATACCGAAAATGAGGCCGACGGCGCCGGCAAACCCAAACGACAGCGCCACGGCCCAGCCCGGGATGTAAGCCTTCGTCAGATGTGCAGCCGGAATGCTCGACATCGCCGAGGTCAATCCTTGACCGGCCAGCACTCCAATCAACCCGCCGAAACAGCACAACACCACCGCCTCCACCAGGAACTGCAGAAGAATCGCGGATGGCCTGGCTCCCACGGCCTTGCGCAGCCCGATCTCCCGCGTCCGTTCGGAGACGGATACCAGCATGATGTTCATGATCCCCACGCCCCCGACGATCAGACTGATCCCAACCACGCCGCCAGCCACCATGGTGATGGCGCTGGCAACTTGGTTGAACTGACGGACAAACTGTTCCATGACCTCGATACCGAAATTCTCCATCTGGCCGGGCGCAATGCGGCGTTGTTTCCGCATATAGAAGGTAAGCTCGGCCTTGGCTTCATCGGAAACCTCGGGGCTCTTGCAGGCAGCAATCACGTACATGCCCCCATAGGGCTGGATCCTTCGCACAACTCCGAACGGGAGCAGCACCTCCAGCCCCGAGGAATTGTCATTGAACATCCAGGACTCAGCCCGCGATTCGACGATGCCGATGACGCGGAAACGCCGCTCGCCCACCAGGATCGACTGGCCGATGCAGTCCTTTTCCAGCCCCAGCTTTTCCTGGGTCTTCTGATTGATCAGGCAGACGGGCCGGGCCTGCTCGTTGTCCACCAGAGAGAACTGTCGCCCCATGATCACCGAGCGATTCTCGATCTTGTGCCAATCCGGCTCGATGCCCAGGATTTGCGCATTCTCCTCGGTATGCCCGCTGTAGGAGATTGTCCGGCCATACAGACTGGTCATGCGTGTGAATCGCTCGACCGAAGGACAATAGTCCAGCATCTTGTCGAACAGCTCCGGCCGGAAGCGGAAGGTGTTCCAGTTGATGTGCGACCGGGGCCCCTGCCAGCGAGGGAAGACGAAAACCTTGTTGGTTCCGAACGTCTCAAACTCCGACAGCACGTTGGTCTTCAAACCCGTCAGCGCCGCGATGACCGTGGTCACCGACGCCACGCCGATCACAATGCCGATGGTGGTGAGCGTGGCGCGGACCTTGTTGTTCCAGATCTGGCCCATCGCCAGAAACATGCTCTGGTACGCCAGGATCAGCAAGGTGACGGGCAGTCGCAGGAGCCTCATGACACCGCCTCGCTTTCCTCGACGCTTCGGAGAACCGGGCGATTCACCACCAGGCGATTGCCATCATGAGGATTGCCGTTCCCGTCGCCATCCCCTTCGCTTGCATTGTGCACCAGCACCGGGCGTGGCTCGGGCATCATGCCGGCGTGCTGCGCGATATCCTGTTCCGTGGGCAGATCCGAAATAATCCGCCCATCCTTCATCCGGACAATCCGCTTGGCATGCTGTGCCACATCCGGCTCATGCGTCACCATCACCACGGTTTGCCCTTTACGATGCAGTTCCGCAAACAAAGCGAGAATTTCCTCGCTGGTGGCGCTGTCCAGGTTCCCCGTGGGTTCATCGGCCAACAAGATCGCCGGATTGGCCACCAGCGCCCGAGCGATGGCAACGCGCTGTCGCTGTCCGCCGGAGAGCTGATTGGGCCGGTGTTTCATTCGCTCGGACAGGCCGACCGTTTCCAACGCCTGTTTGGCGCGCTTCCGGCGATTCCACCACCCATTGGCCGAGTACAGCAGCGGCAGTTCCACGTTCTTCAAAGCCGTCAATCGGGGCATCAGTTCGAAGGACTGGAACACAAACCCGATTCGCTCGTTTCGCACGCGGGCCAGGGCCGCCGCTCCCATCTTCGTCGTCAACTGCCCATCCAGTTCATAGGTTCCGCTCGTCGGACGATCCAGGCACCCCAGGATATTCATCAACGTGCTCTTGCCCGAGCCGGAGGTCCCCATCAGGGCCACATACTCGTTTTGCTCGATCTGCAGACTGACGCCATCCAGCGCCCGGATCTCTTCAACGCCGACGCGATAGATCTTGCGGATGTCTTTCAGTCGGATAACCGTCGCCATCTCAAACTCCTCCGCTCCCCTTTTTGGGGAGAGGGGTCAGGGACCGCCGTCCTTGGCCCTGAACGAGCCTCAATGTGACATCACAAGCTGCCCCTGCGGCTTGGCCGCGGGCTTGGTGGTCGGCTGAGTCGTCGCCGCCTTCTCTTCCTTGACCTTCTGGTCGTGCTGCAGCGATTCGAGCACCTTGTAAGGCCCGGTCACGATCCGGTCGCCCGCCTGCAGACCCGATTCGAGGATCGTATAAATCACGTCACTGGCCCCGATCTTCACCGGCGTGACCACCGCCTTGCCATCGATGAAACGGTAAACCACGGGGCACATCGTCTTGCGCTTGTCCACTTCCGGCAGGTCGCGGATGCCCGTGGGCAAAGTGTCCACCGGCCGGCCCAGCACCGCCTGGCTGGGCACCTTGATCACATCCGCATGACGCTTGGTCTCGATGTCCACATCCGCAGACAGGCCGGAATAGATCCGCTTCCCCTCGGTCTTCAGCAGGACCTCCACCTTGAAATACTTGGTGCCATCGCGGTCATCGGTGTGCGCTAGCGCCACCGTATCCACGATGCCTTCAAACACCCGATCGGGATAGGCCTGCATCCGCACCGCCGCCTTCTGCCCCACTTCGAGGTTGGCCATGGACGTTTCATCCACGCGAGCCAGCACCAGCATCTTCGACAGATCGGCCACTTCCATGATGACCGTGCCGGCGTTGTTCATGGTGCCGGTCATCACCAGTTCGCCGACTTTGGCATTGAGCTTGGTAACCATCCCGTCGATCGGGGAAGTGATGGTCGTGTAACTGAGGTTGTCCTCGGCCCGGACGATATCGGCCGATGCCGCTTCCAGATTGTGCTGCATCACCAGCAGGCTGGCTTCATCCGCACGCAGGTTCTCCAGCGCCGAATCCAGTTGCGCCTTGCACGTATCCACCTTGGCTTGCGCCTGGTCCACGACGGCCTGGCTGACATCCTTGGACGCCAATAGCTGCTTCTGCCGCGCCAGATCGCGCTCGGCATCGGCCAGACTCACGCGGGTGCCGACGATCTGCGCCCGCTGCGACTGGATGCGCGCCTCCGACACCTTAATCTGCGCCTCTTCCGCATCCCGCCGGGCTTGCGAAGACCGCAAAGCAGCCTTGAGGTCCTTGTCATCCAGTTTCACCAGCACCGACGCCGGCACCGGCGGATTCGCACTGGAGTTGCCCTTGGTTACCGCCTGCCCCTCATCGAAAGGCAGTTCCACAATGCGGGCCGAGATCCGCGCGCTGATGTTGACCTTCTCCTTCGGCTGCACCAGCCCGGGAGCGCTGACAATCTCCACCAGATCTCCCCGCGCCGCCGGCTCAATGCGCACCGCGGTTCCCTCGGCCTCCGCCGCCGCTTTCTTGCCCAAATACCAACTGCCGGCAAAGTACAACCCCGCCACCACGATGAGAGTAATCAGACAGGATAGAAAGACTTTCACGCGTCAGCTCTTGTTAGAGGATCATGGATGTGCGTGAGCCCACATGTTTTACCGCCATCCAAGAATACACCATGAGCTAAGTGACTCCAAGCGACTATGGTCGGCCCACGCCCAAATCCGTGCCTATATAGTCGAACTTGGGCATAGATTGTTGCATGTTCCGTCCAGATGGTGCAATTCCCATTCATCCTCCAACGCAACTGATCACGCACCATTTTGCTTCGAATATCAAACCTCCCCCGGATACCAGAACCGCCAAGAGCGCCAAGGGCCGTCGAGAGCGAAAGCCGTCCCCGTCCCGATTCTTGGCCCGTCCCCGTCTCGATCTTCGCCCCCTACTTTGGCAGAGCAGGCCGGACTTTCGAGACTTCGAGTACCAATACCTGAATGTTGTCGCGTCCACTGAACGGCAGCGGGGGTGGGCCGACAATCCACTCCTTGCCGTCGGGACTCTTGTAGTGCGAGAACTTCATCGTCCCCCTGACGATGACCTGGTCCTTCACGCTGATGCCCATTTTCTCCAGGGCCTTCTGATCGTATGTGTGTCCGTGCGCATCGATCAGACGCAGAGGTATGCGTCGATGGCCCCAGCGGTTTTGCTCATCTTCGGTCACGTAGAGATAGTCGCGGAAAGCGGGACTCCCCACATCGATGATGAAAGCTGCAGTCACGTACTTTGGTGGCCCCTTGGTTCCAAGGTACTCGGGACGGTATTCGAGTTGCCCCGACCACGTCCCGGATCGCTGCCGAGACGAACTGCACCCCAGAAGGCCTGTGGAAACCAGCAACCATACAACGATCGCCGAGGAAATCCCCTTCGCCATGAACACTGGATTACCATAGCAGAAATATGGATGCAAACCGATGTGCTGCTGGCGCGACACCACGATGCTGTGCAAACCTGAGGGCGGAAACCATCCCCGTCCCGGTCTTCGCTCGGTTCTCGGCCGTGGGGGCCCCTGTCCGGGCGAGGGAAGGCCCCTTCCTCTACGACCGCCTTTCGGCAAGAATAGCCGCATCTCTATGCCAACACTCGCCCTAACCGTCGAACATCCCAGCCGGCGTTGTCGATCCACTACCTCGCCGACTGGCGTCCTTGTCGTATTGATCGCTCTCGTACCCCTCCTTCCCGGCTGCACCAACGTCATCACCCCCCCACCGCCACCTGTGGATCCCGTGACGGTTTATCTCCTGGACCATGGCCGGCATCCCAGCCTCGTTCTGCCGCGAACCGATGGGAAACTCACTCGCTATACCTATGGCCAATGGAACTGGTATGCCTTGGGTCATACCGGCGTCTTCCAGGCCTTGGGCGCCTTGTTCATCCCCAGTCAGGCGGGCCTCGGGCGACGGGAGTTCGACTCCACCAGTCTTCAGCCCATCCTGCAGTTGGACCCGGCGGACCATACGTATGCCATTCAGGTCGAACGGGCCGCTGCCGATCGGCTGCGAGACAAACTCGATTCGATGTTCCAGGCCAACATTTCCACGCTGCACGTGAATGAGCCCTACCATCTCGACTTCGTGCACGACCCGGAGAAATACTGGTTCTTCCACAACTCCAACCACGTGACGTGCGATTGGCTGCGGGAGATGGGATGTCGGGTCAAGGGGTCTGGCTTGCTGTCGGACTGGAAAGTGTCATCGGCAACACAGAGGAAGTGAGGCGAGCGGAGGCTCAGCCCGGCCCTGCGGGCCGCCACTAAACGGCGGAGTCCACTCGCTCTGATGCACCGTCGCTTTTCCCCTTCATCTGGCAAATCCGCTCCGCTCTCCTTAGAATTCAACCTTCTGTTCGTGGAGAACCCAAACGATGACGATTCGTACCACGCCGTCCATCGGCCAAGCTGATTCGAAAGACCAAGTCGTTGATTACGCCCTGCTGCCGGGGAGTAATGACGAGACGGTTGACGTTCAGTCCGAGGAAATGCTCATCAACATGGGGCCACAGCACCCGTCTACCCACGGCGTGCTGCGAGTGGTGCTGCGCACCGATGGCGAAATGGTCCTCGAGGCCGTCCCTCATCTCGGCTATCTCCACCGCTGCAAAGAGAAGATTGCCGAGAACCTAGCCTATTACCAGTACATTGGTTACACGGATCGGCTCGACTACTTGTCCGCCATGAACAGCAATCATGCCTGGGCAATGTCGGTTGAGAAGCTGGCCGATATCGAAGTGCCCGAGCGGGCCGAGTACATCCGCGTCATTGCCGCCGAATTGAACCGTATTGCATCGCACCTGGTCTCGTTCGGCTGCAATGGTTTGGACCTGGGTGCGTTTACGCCGTTCCTCTATGCCTTCCGCGATCGCGAGTATGTCCTCGATTTGTTCGAGCAGATGTGCGGCGCGCGACTGACTCTCTCCTACATCAACGTGGGCGGCGTCACCTACGATCTGCCGCCCCAGTTCCTCGAAAAGCTCACGGAATTCCTCGACTATTTCGAGCCCAAGATCGACGAATACAACGATCTGCTCTCTTTTAACCACATTTTCATCAAGCGGACGGCCAAGGTGGGCATCTTGCCCAAGGACATGGCCATCACCTATGCCTGCAGCGGCCCCATGATCCGCGCCTCCGGCATTCCCCTGGATCTACGTCGCAATCGGCCCTACTCGGTCTACCCCAAGCTCGACTTCGATGTGGTTGTCGGCCAAGGCCTCAAAGGCGCCGTCGGCGATTGCTGGGATCGATACTGGGTCAAGATGGAGGAAATGAAGCAGTCCTGCCGAATTCTCCGCCAGTGCATTGCCCAGATCCCCGAAGGCTCCTTCCGCGCCAAGCTGCCGCGGGCGTTGAAGGTGCCCGCCGGTGAAGTCTACTGCGAATTTGAGAATCCTCGTGGCCTCCTTGGCTTCTACATCGAGTCTCAGGGCGGCCCCATTCCCTATCGGGTCAAGATCAAGAGCCCCTGCTTCGTCAACCTGGCCGTCACGGGCGAGCTTTGCCGGAATGTTCTTCTAGCCGACGTGCCTGCCATCATCGCGTCAATCGACATCGTGATGGGCGAAGTAGACCGATAATCCACACCGGGTTTGGAATGCAGACGGTCGCTGGGAGAGTAAGCCTCCCAGGGAATCGGGTCATTTCCTCAATCGCGTCTGCCCACTTTGGCAGCCCCCTTGTTCCATCCCCAGGGCTATACTTCATATGGAGTCATTACCATGCGAATTGACATCCCTGGCCGCCACCGCTAGTTTTGGATCGGAGCTTGGCGGGAGATGTGCAAGACGGGGCTTAACCCACAATTACGCACATGTCGCCCCGGCTCTGTTCTGTTTTAAAGGAAAGATCGTTCATGCCCAACTTCAAAGACGCCAAGGTCCCCGCCAACGGCCAGGCGATCTCAATCGCTCACGGCAAGCTTGTTGTTCCGGATCACCCCATCCTCCCCTTCATCGAAGGCGACGGCACTGGCCCGGATATCTGGCGCGCCAGCGTCCGCGTTTTCGATGCCGCAGTTCGCAAAGCCTACAACGGCAAACGATCCATCGCTTGGATGGAAGTCTTCGCCGGCGAGAAATCCTATTACCGTTTCGGCACCTGGCTGCCCGACGATACCGTGGAAGCGTTTAAGACCTTCCTCGTGGGCATCAAGGGCCCGCTGACCACCCCCGTCGGTGGCGGCATCCGCTCGCTCAACGTCGCGTTGCGTCAGATGCTCGACCTTTACGTCTGCCTTCGCCCAGTGCGTCACTTCGCTGGCGTACCGTCGCCGGTGAAGCATCCCGAGAAGGTGGACATGGTCATCTTCCGCGAGAACACCGAGGACATCTACGCCGGCATCGAGTACACCAGCGGCAGCCCCGAGTCGCAGAAAGT